>JBAVUZ010000739.1:0-10259 GCA_049697035.1 Candidatus Angelobacter sp.
TTCCAGGGCTGCGGAAGAGACGCAGCAATGGGAAAGATCGTTTTTCTTTTTCCCGCCTGAGACTACTAAAGTCGCCTCTGCCAGCCCATAAGCCGGAAAGAACGCACTCCGCTTGAAACCGCAACAAGCAAAGGCCCTGGCAAAGCGCTCAATGGTCTCTGGAAAGATTGGCTCAGCGCCGGTGAGGGCCATCCTCCAACTGCTGAGATCCAGTTCCCTCTTCTCTTCTGCTGTGATCTTGTTGAGGCACAGCTCGTACGCAAAGTTTGGGCCGTCGCTGTGCGTGACCCGGAAGCGCGAAATGGCGCGCAACCAGTCCACCGGCCGTTGCAGAAAAGACATGGGCGCCATCAGGTAGCCGGGAAAAGAGGAGAACAGCGGCTGCAGGATTCCATGGACAAGTCCCAAATCGTGAAAATGAGGAAGCCAACTCAATGAGACATCATCCGAGGAATGCCGGAAGGCGTCAGCCAGATAACCAGAATTATGCAAGACATTTGCGTGCGTGATCATCACGCCTTTGGGCGTGGAAGTAGACCCGGATGTGTACTGCAAATAAGCCAGCTCACCGGCTGGTGGCGAAAACTCCTGCCACTCTCTTGCAACATCGCAATGGAGAGTGTCTGTTGCATACCACCGCAACTGGCCAAGGTCCGGTGTGTGCGCCGTCAAAGCAGCAAGACGTGAAAGGACGTCAGCACTTGTCAGCGCGAGACTTGCCTGGCTGTCTTTTGCCATTGACACAATGCGCAATGCATTGCGATTCAGACGTGGCGGATATGCGGGAACAGCGATTACTCCCGCGTAAAGGCAACCAAAAAACGCGGCGATGAATTCCAGTCCGGGAGGATACAGCAGCAGCGCCCGCTCGTCCCGAGCTCCCAGTCCTTGCAGAAACCCGGCAACTGATCGCGCCCGAAGGTCCACCTCACCGTAGGTCACGCTTGATTGCCGCAGGTCTTCGCTAGCGAGAAAAATGAAAGCCGTACGATCAGGACAATCCCTGGCTCGCTGCTGCACTAACTCTACGAGATTGGATATGGCCGCTGCCATCACCGAAGGGGGCGCTTCCGTGACTCAGAATGTTGTTTGCGTGCGTTTAGCTTGCGTCTTGCAATGGTGGCGCTGGACGTAAAGAAAAATACTCGAGCAATCAGGCGGTTTATGATAATGAGACATCTATTCACACTCAAGGCGAACCTGAAAAATTTCTAATTTCAGGAATTTCAGGAGCGATGCGGCCAACTGGTCATATTGGCATGGGCCGAATGGACGCACCATGCTGAGACATGGACCAGAGAACACGGCGTTATGATTCGTGTATAGTTTTCTCTTCGCATGACGAATGCCGCCCAACTTCCTGGAGTATCTCCAGATTCAAGGCTGCTGATGATTCACGCTGATGATCTGGGGATGTGCCCTTCTGTGAATCGTGCGATCACCATGGCGCTCGAAAGTGGAGCAGTAAACTCGGCCAGCCTCATGGTTCCCTGCCCATACTTCCAGGAAGCGGCGGAATGGATCCGCCAACATCCTGAATATGACGTTGGAATACATTCAACATTGATCAGCGAATGGGAAACTTATCGATGGGGGCCGGTTGCAAAGACCGAATATGGCAAGGGCCTCGCAGATGACAACGGATATTTCTGGCCCAGAAATAGTCTGCTGCGCGCGGAACCCGAAAGAATTTATGAAGAGATATCTGCCCAGATCATGCTGGCAAAACAGGTGGGCGTAAACCCAACTCACCTTGACAGCCACATGCTATCGGTTGCCCGGCCTGGCTATATCACCGCATATATCAAGGCGGCCCGCCAGTTTGGGTTGCCCTTCTTGATCGATGAGTACTGGCATTCACGGGCATCGGACGAAGGATCGGCAACGGCGCAGGATGTGGTGGCTGATGATCTCTTGCAAGCGCACTTCAAGCTTTCAGTGGACGACCTGGAGGAATATTATCTTTCAATTTTGCGCGGAATGAAGCCGGGATTGAATGTCCTGCTTGTTCATCCGGGATTTGACGATAATGAGTTGCGGGCCATCACCGGCGGTTGCTTGCCATACGGCGCCGCATGGCGGCAACGGGATTTTGAAATGGTCACGAGCGCTGCGTTTCGGTCGGCCTTGGGGGAAAACAAGATTCAGCTTGTAAACTGGCGCACTATCAAGTCTGCCCTTGGCAAGCGAACTGGGTTGCTTCCGGACGAAAACCGGCGTGCAGTCTGATGGCATTCGACTGGTAGAGGCAAATATGGCGACCATCATACTCATGCCGTTTCACTGGGCCGCCGACATGAACGCGAGCTTTGCTCTGGCCAGAAAACTCCAGCGCCGCGGACATCGCGTTGTCTATCTCACCATTCCAGACACTGAAGACCGCATCCGGGCCCAGGGATTCGACTGGCTTCCTGTATTCAACCAGGTTTTCCCAAAAGGCGAATTGGAAAAACAATCCGCTTCTGAAATTCAGGGCAAAGCCTATGGCCCCGCCGAATTCAGGGCACGTTTGCGTGGCATGTGTGAACTCCTGCGCAACAACGAAATCGGTCGCGCCACCGAAGTTATCCGTCCCGATCTTTTGCTGGTTTCCAGCGGCATGCCATGGGTGGGCATCGCGGCGTACAAAACAGCCATTCCCGTGATTCAATTTTCCAGCACTCTGATTTCCGTTGAAGACTGGTCTGTTCCGCCATTCCGGACCGATCTGATCCCCGATAATTCATTGCTTTCCCATATGCGCACCATTGTTGCATGGAAAAAATTGTTTCTGCGGCGCAAGTTTCGGAACCGCGCCTGGGACATTTCCAGCGAGCTTAAGACCCTAGCGCGCGATTGTGGTTTCCCGCGCAACAAGATCGATTTTGCGGTTGAGACATGGCCGCGCCTGTTGCTTCCCGAACTCGTCTTTTGTCCGAAAGAGCTCGATTTCCCGAGACACAAGGTACCGGAAGCGTTCTGGGTTGAAGCATCGATCGATCTGCAGCGAAAAGATGCTCCTTTCCCCTGGTCTCGCCTTGAAGAACGCCGACCTATCGTCTTCTGTGCGCTTGGGAGTTTGCTCGCCACCAAAGCTGCTCCAAAAGTTTCACGCTTCTTCCAGATGTTTCTGGACGCTATTAGAGAACGGCCGACCCTTCAAGCGGTGGTGGCAATTGGTGGTCACTTGAAGCCGGAGGAATTTGATTGTCCGGCCAATGCTTTGCTTGTAAGCCATGCTCCGCAACTGGAACTGCTGAAGCGCTGCGCCGTGATGGTTGGACATGGCGGCTTCAGCAGCGTTAAGGAATGCATTTTTATGGGAGTACCAATGCTGCTGGTTCCGCTCTCCTATGATGAACCGGGAAACGCTGCACGCGTGGTTCACCACAAGATTGGGCTTCGTCTGCAGATGGAAGAAGTTTCGGCCGCCACGCTGGGTTCTTGCATCGATACATTGATCGAAGATCGCGCTTATCGTGACAACATCACGAGAATGTCACAGAAATTTGTGGAACTCGAAGAACGTTCTCCAGCCTGCCAGATTATTGAAAACACCCTTGCCTGCCGGTCCATCACCTGATGCGCTGTCTTACTCGTACCTCAACGCTTGCGTAGGACTTACTTTTGCCGCGCGCAGGGCCGGGAGGTAACTGGCGACCAACGCGACAAAACATAAAATCCCGGCTGCCGCTAAAATCGTCAAAGGATCCAGCGCGCTTAAACCGTATAACCGCGATGCGACGAAGCGTGTGCCCACGCCGGCAAAAACCAATCCCAGAACCAGTCCAATCAGGATCATCACGCCCATTTCCCGCAAAATCAAACGAATGACCCGGGTTCTGCCGGCGCCCAGCGCCATGCGAATACCAATTTCATTCGTCCGGCGGGCGACTCCATAAGAAAGTACGCCATAAAGTCCCATGGCGGCCAGCAGCAAGGCTACAGATCCAAAGATCACGCAAAGGCTGGCGATCATGTGGGGCTGAGCATTGGTGCGGTCCAGAGACTCATGGAGCGAGCGCACGTCTTCAATCGAGAGGTCCTGATTCACTCCAAATATTGTTTTGCGGACCGCCTCCACCAAATTCTGCTCGTCACCCGTGGTGCGGATTTCAAAGATGGCCCACGGCGATGGCCCATCCATGCCCTGGTCTGTGGCAACGTAAAAACGCGGCGGGACATTGCCGCGCAGATTATGGTCGCGCACGTTGCGCGCCACGCCCACAACTTCCATCATGTTTTTCTTGTCGCCAAATCTTTCGGTAATGTGGCTTCCGATGGGATTGCGTCCGGCAAAGAAGAGCTTGGCAAACGCTTCATTGATCACGCAAATGTGGGGAGCAAATGCGGTGTCCTGTGCGCCGATTTCACGCCCCATCAGCACGGGAATGCCAACAGTGGAAAAGTAGCCGGGACCAACCATGTCAAAGCGGGAAAATTTCTCGTTGTCTCGCTGCGGCGTGAATCCTTCCACGTCAATTTCATCAGCCGACTCCGATCCGCCCATCAGCCCGTTCATTGAGTACGCAACTCCGCGTACGCCTGGCAGTTGGCGAACCCGATCTGCCAGATCGTGCCAAAGATTTCCCAGCCGCGCATCCTTGTAACCTGCTGTGACGCCATCCACGGTCAACATCAGTAGCTTTTCTTTTGCATATCCAAGCTCTACCGCTTGTAATTTCCAGAGCGTTCGCAGGAAAAGACCTGCGCCAACCAACAGCACGAGCGAAATGGCTACCTGCATGACTACAAGGCCCTTGGCCATGTTCAGGCGCCCAGCAGAAGCAGTCAGCCCGCGCCCGGTGTCCCGAAGTCCCAGGTTGAGATCAACATGAGTGCCACGCAGGGCCGGAGCTAATCCAAAAAGTATGCCGGTTACCAGAGAGACTGCCGCGGTGAAGCCGAGCACATGCAGATCGAGGCTGTGTGATAGTTGCAGCGGGTTTCGCGGGTTTGACAACAAGACTGTCAGAAGATGCGCTCCGACCCATGCCAGCAGCAAGCCGGCCAAGCCACCCAGCAAAGCAAGCATCAAACTCTCAGTCAAGAACTGCTGCATCAGGCGTCGGCGCGAAGCGCCAATAGAGAGACGAACACAAACCTCTTTGCTTCTCGCCGTCGCCCGGGCCAGCAAGAGGTTGGTAACATTGGCGCAGGCGATGAGCAGCACCAAGACGGAAGCCGCAAGCAAAATCAGGAGCTGTTGCTGCAACTCACTTCGCCCGACGAAGGTTCCCGTACTGGCGCTGCGCAGGAGTAACCGCTGATTGAGCGCTTGCTTGCGGGTTTCAGGAGCCAGAGTTGCCGGATAACCGGCTTCCAGAACATTGCGGAAAAGCACGTCCAATTCCGTCTGCGCTTTTCCCAGGCCCACATTCGGCTTCAACCTGCCGAAAACGTGCAGCCACATGACCTTTTCCAGCGATCGACTTAAATCTTCATGCAGCCAATCCCTCCCGGGCATGACCAGCGGCTGCATCATCATGGGAATCCAGAAATCAGGCCTGTCGCTCACGCTTGCGCCTTGAAAGCCGCGCGCCGCCACGCCAATCACACTCAACGTCGTACCGTACATGTGAATCGGAGCACCCAGCACAGACGGATTGCCATTGAAGCGGTGCTGCCAGTAGTCATAGCTAAGGACGATGTATGGATCCTGGCCAGGCCCTTTCGCATCTTCAGGAGCAAAAACGTGGCCGATAGCAGCTTCGACGCCAAGCACGGAAAAATAATTCTCTGAAACCAGCCGCGCATTCGCTGTTTCCGGCGGTTCACCGCCTATCCGCACCTGGCGGCGATTTGATTCGGATTCAGCGGCACACATGCCGGAGAGTGTTGAGGTGTGGTCACGTAAGAAAACAAATTCCGCATAGCTCAATAGTTTGCGGATGCCGGGGAGCATTCCCACGGCAACGCCTCCCGCGTTGGGATCAGTCACAATGATGAGCTGCTTCGGGTCGCGCACCGGCAACAACGGCAACAACACTTCACTCATAATGCTGAAAATTGCGCTGTTGGCCCCGATTCCCAAGGCAAGGGAAATTATCGCGACCAATGTAAATACGGGATTGCGAATAAATTGGCGGAAGGCATAACCAATATCTCTGACGGCCGTATCTTTCCATGCTGCAATAGCCATGCTCCAGCCCTTTTATCTTGCGCACGGAAGCGCGAAGAATTACTTCGAGTAGACTGCAGTTTCCTCTTCTTCTTTTCCTTCGCGGCTTTTGATGGTTATGGTCTTGCCATCGCCTGAAAGCGTTGCAATCTCCGTCAAGCTCGATCCTCCCGGCCCTTTACCTTCACCATTACACATGCGATCCGACTGCCAGCGAAATGCAATCTTTCCCAGTTCTTTTCCATTCACCTTGACCGGATAAGCATTGCCGTCGGGTTTGCCATCATAACTTTCTGAGTATTCCTGGCCCTCTGCGGAGATACCCCGAATAGAATATTTAATGGAGTTTTGATCGGCCGACTCGATCTGCATCGTCTCCTGCTTTGGGGCTTCGTTGAGCTTCGATTTGCTAGCATCCAGCTTCCATGCTCCCACCCAGGGATTCGCTTTTTCCTGTTTTTTGCATGCGGCTACCGCGAACAGGCAACAGACGAGTACCAGGATGAACCAGCCATGGCGGATTAGGAGATGCTTTACAGAGTTTCCGCAGAAACCTACATGTCTGCGGAGAGGTTGACTTTTACGAGCAGAGAAATGTTGCGCTACTGAACCAGACGCTTCAGTGCTAGAGGGGCCGTAGCAAAATTCCTTGTGGCACAGTAATTCATCAAATGATTTAGATTTCCTCATCTTTGTGACCTCTTGAAAGCCGCCCCAATGTTTTCATCAAAAATAGACAGTGTAAAGTCCGCCCGCGTTTGACTTGGGCATCTGCGCCTCTTAAATAATATTGCGTCTTCCAGGTAGTTTGCGATGTCCAGCTTTTGTGAAACCCTCTCGATGCTGCCACCTGTCGGTTGCCAAAATTCTGATCTGCCGTGATTTCAATAGTTTTTGCAAATCAAGCCTAGCAAGCCATCCTTCGGCAGCCCGCCGCCGTTCGTAACGACGATGCAGGCCACCGACCTGCGCCGAGTTCAATTACCTCTGACCGCTGAACAAGCGTGCTCTCTTTGTAAGTAATGGGCCGTTACGGACTGCTGCCGACTCTTTCCAGGAGTCGGCTTCTAAATTTAATTTAGTAAGTGGCACAACACCCACTGATCAACAAGTTCGGTCTACTTTCAGCGAACAGCGGCTGGTGCTTCATGCTGTTTTTGTGCGCAAGTCTGCAGCGGAATCATGGTGAATCGCGCGGAAATCGTTTAGAACCTGGGCTGAGGTGAGGGCTGTGAGCATTGCATCCGGCAGCGAACGGCAAAAGTTATGCTGCGTTTATTGGGCCGCAGTCGGAAGCAACGGCGACGCTCCTGGTACGACACAAGGGCCTGAGTTGCCGATATCTCTCCTGCCATCGAGAAAATCAGATTCCTTAGTTATTGAAAAGATGGTGAACGCGGAAGGAATCGAACCTTCAACCTACTGATTAAGAGCCAGTTCCATCGGCAGAACTTATTGAATTTACCTGTTTATATTTTGATTGGCGTTGAAAACTTTAGATTGTGACTATTGGCGTCTGTTGGATTTTTGAGGTTTCCTGCTGCCTAGGTAGCTATATTTATCGCGGAGGCGATCGCGGCTGAAAGCAAGCCGTGCACGAGTCATAGCCTGGGCAAATCCTCTGAGTAGGCGACCTCGCCCCCCGAATAGCGTCTACTATTTTCCACAAGCCCTTTTGCGGGACAACTTTCGCATAGCCGAAGACTCAATAATGGTGTAATCATCCCGATTGAAAAAGTTCCTCAACCGAGGTTGCTGGCAAGGGTTTGTTAGCAGCGCGGAACAATCCTCAACCAGTGTGCATGGCAAATCGCGCTCATGGCGCGGGTAGATTCTCTCTGTGATCGTAGACGGTTTTGGATCACATCAGTTAATGATCAAACTTCCTTACAGACCGCTGGCACAGCCCTGCTCCCAATGCATGGCCATTTCATCGCCCCTTGCTGCACAAATGCTTCTGATTCTTATGTGGGTGGCAGCGTGCAAACTGGCAGCCCCGCTGCTCAGCTTGTCAACGCGGCACGCTCAATATGCACTGAACTCTCCCTGTGGCAGGCACATGCGGAACGAGCCAGCCCACGCTTCATTTGTAAACCGACCATCAAAGCGAGCCAAGCTTCTTGCGTTTCAGAAGGTCTTCAGGAATTCAATCAGCGCTTCCTTTTCCTCATTTTTAAGCCCGGGTTCGCCAGGCAAGAAATCGGTTCCGAAATAATGGCCGCGGTTCACCACGAAGTCAGGACACTTGCTGTACTTCAGGAGATCCGGCACCAGATTGAGGAACACCTGCCTTGCCGCTTCCTCTCTTGTCTTCTCGTCACCCGGAGGCAGTGACTCCAGGTCATGCTTCACCTTCAACAGGAGCTTCAGCGCGGCTGGATCGCTCCGCACCTTCTCCATGTCGAGATTGGCCAGCAGGTTTATGGGCGTACCTTTCGGGATCGGCCCAATCCGGATCCCGCCTTCGCCGAACAGCGAAGGGAACCAGCGCTGGCTTATGCCAAGCAGTCCGCGCAGCTCGTCAGGAACATAGCCTGCGGGGACTAGCAGATAGCTTGTCTCGGTTGTCCGATCAACCAAATTCGGCTTGCACAACGCTTTTCCGCTCTCGGATTTACCCGACAGACAATCGGGGTTGGCCCCAAAGACAGGATCTTCGTCCTTCTCTCTATCCTCCGGCCAAAGCATTTTGTGGATGGAATCATTGAAGGAGTCCATCCTGTACTCCACCGTCGGCGGGGGGTTCTCAAGCTCTTTGCCATAGTTGTTTTTGTTGTGTTCCCACTCGGGATACAGTCTTCCCACTGAGTTATTCAGCAGGAAAGGGGCTGTAGACCAGAGGCTCACCAGTGAGGCCGGACGCGTGAAGCCCCTCCCGCCGGCATTCGGTTCATAAGCGCCTTCATTTGCAGCCTTCTTGGTGTCCGATGTGAGGCCCGGCATTACATAGCTCTTTTTATTCCCGGTAATCGGGTCCTGCACGTCAATGGAGCCAACCGCGGGCAGCTCTTTGTAGGTGCCGGAAGAGAAGTTGTCCCAGATATTATCTTTAATGGCGTTCGTGGCCAGGGGGCTGCAGGCATTGGTCTGCAGGAATGTGACCGGGACGCGGAACTCAGTCGAAAGATAATTGTCTTTCAGGAAATCTTTGTCCTCCACGATTTTCAGCATCTGTGTCTTGAATTCTTCCGTAGTGGTCAACTCCCAGTAATCGCTCCAGCACTTAAGGTAACTGTCTCCAGCGCACGCTCCAGGATTCTTGTTATCCACCAGAGCCGGAAGCTTGCTGGAATGGCAGCGGGCGCAGCGTTCGGCAAAAACCTTCATGCCCTCCTTCAATTTGGCGGGATTGGCCTCGTACTTTTTTCGCTCATCTGGCGGCACGTTCTTGAGCGCGTCATTGAGGTAGTGCGGCGCGGTGCTTTTCAGGAAAAACAAGGCCATGTTCATGGTCTGCAGTTCCGTGGCCTGCCAATAGACGGAGTTCTTCCGGGCCACGGCTATTTCGATCGGCGAGACTTTCTTTCCGCCGATCAAGGCGTTGAAGTGCAGCAGCCACTCTTCGCTGAACAACCCGATGTTGAGATAGACGCGGTTCAGCGCTCCCAGCGCTCCCACAGAGTCCGCGCCATCTTTGAGTACGCGTGGCGAATAGACCGTCTGAGTATCTTTTATGTAAAAGCTCTTCAGCAGGTCGCGTTCCGCCTGGGGCAGGTCGGCGTACTGCGGCTGGTCAGCGAAATCATTGAGCTGCTTGTTGTCCCTGTCCCCGCCCTTGAGTATCTCTTTTCCCGCACGCCTTGCTTCCAGAAGGCGCGGCAGAAGCTGGTAAACGGCGTTCATGGTGCGCGGGTTGTTGATGTTGTCGCTGGAGACCAGAGAGGTATCGAGTGAGCCGGGACGCGAGGTATGGAAGACCTGCCAGGCGAAACTGCTGTGGTCATTTTCAAAAGTAAAGATGCGGTCGATCCAGAAATACTGGGCTCCCACATTGGAGCTCAGGTTCTCCCACTTGGGATTTTCCGGGTCGGCGGGCGGCTTCACCGGGTTGGGGCCGACGTGACAGAAGCCGCACGACATCCCTACGCGGTACGGCTTCACCAGGTCTTTATCGTTGTAATACTTAGGATCGTTGTAATACCTCTCAGGGTCCCAGTGC
>JBAVUZ010000740.1:0-6370 GCA_049697035.1 Candidatus Angelobacter sp.
CTTTAAGTCTCTCGCCATGATCACAAAGTTTCATCGGCCAATACTTAAATGACTAGAGACTATAAGTATTATTTTGCTATTATGTTGCGGCATGGAACCGCCGGCAAAAGACAGGGAATTACATGAAACCAAGGCCGGGATTTACGAGACGTGGGCCATTGTCAATCGCGCTTTTGAGCAGATCGTCAACGCACTGGACAAGCTGCAAAAGATTGGCGTCCTCAGCGGCGATGACGCGCAGGACCACGACACGTTCACCAACGACCTGTGGGCCAGAATTAATATTCAGATCATGGCCGGCGTGAGCAGACGCGAAGAAGACGACCGCGCCCATTACGGGAAAATGCGGGCCACGCTGGAAAGACGGATTAGAGGCAGACAATAAAATCGCACATCTGCCCTTTGGTCCGCGTACATCCGCGCAAATCTGCGGTAGAGTGGCTTCCCTTCTCGTTTCGTCCTAGACTAGCTCCCATGTCGCGAAAGCCTTCGCCTATCAAGATTATCGACCTGGAAGACGGAATGCCGAAGGTGGAAGAAGCGCGTTTGCGCATGCAGCGTGAGCTTCAGGTTGCGCGGCAGCAGGGATATGCGGCGGTCAAGCTGATCCATGGCTATGGTTCCAGTGGAGTCGGCGGCTCGTTGCGAATCGAATTACAGAAGGAACTGCAACGCCTGGCGGACGCGGGCAGT
This sequence comes from Candidatus Angelobacter sp., assembly GCA_049697035.1. Classification (GTDB taxonomy): domain Bacteria; phylum Acidobacteriota; class Terriglobia; order Terriglobales; family Acidobacteriaceae; genus Angelobacter. The sequence continues at coordinate 694 of JBAVUZ010000740.1, forward strand.
GTGCGGTCGTTCGTCGCTGGGGAAAACTGGCGTATTTCCGACGAGAAGACCTGGGAGCTGCTCAAACGCTATCCGGAGTGGAAGCGGGATTCAGACCTGGGCAAGGCGAACAAGGGAATCAGCATCGTGCTGCTCTGAACGCAGCAATCCCGTTCGAAACACCATGCTCGATTAATGGACTATTTTTTCAGCTGACGAAATTGCTCAAGAAACCTGTTCCGGCTTTAGTGCCCGCGTGTCTTATTCCATAGAGACCAACATCAGCAAACGGTTCATCCCAGGGGAGCACGGTAACCGCCGGCTCCCCGCTCCTTGTTGATGCTATGGTTCCTCGACGGCGACTTTCTCTGAAGGTAATGTTTGAGAACCGCCAGTGCGAACTGCCGCCTGTGCGGTGGGGCGGTAAATGCATGACGGATCTTCAGTAAACATGTCTCCATGCATGAGGTAAGCGCGCGCGCGCGATCCTCCGCAGACGCCCTTGAAGGAACACTCCCCGCATTTTCCCGTAAGGTTAGCCGGGTCCCTAAGCAATGCAAAAACCTGTGAACTGCGGTAAATCTCTGCCAGGTTGGCCACGCGGATGTTTCCTGCTGAGACGTGAAGCCCAGCGCAGGGATAAACCTCGCCGGTATGCGAGACAAAAAGCATCCCACGGTCTTCATTCACGGGCATGATGCCCGGAATTCCTTCCTGAAACTGGCGCCCATCCGTTGCACCACCCGCCCTTTCCCTCACCTGCTGCTGCAAAACGTATCTGCGATAGTGCGGAGCTTCAGACGTCTTGATCTTGAATGGGACCTTTTGCGCCAGCGTGTACAACCGCGCAAAAGCACCTTCAAATTGTCCTGCGGAAGGCATCTCTTCCAATTCTGCCGGCGTGGACGGGACGGGAAATGCAACACTCCATTGCTTGATCCTGAAGGTCTTGAGTAACGCGGCCAGGTTCTCCAGATCGTGCAGGTTGCGATCGCTCAAATGGGTGGTGATCTGGTAGGGGAGTTTCCAGTGGTCCGCCCATTGGATCGCTTCCATGGTGCGAGCAAAAGAACCGTGAACGCCGCATACCAGATCATGCAGTTCTTGGGTCGCCGCGTCCAGACTCAGGATCAGCCGCGACAGGCCGGCGTGTTTCAGTTCGGCAATGGCGTCAGGGGTCAACAGCGGAGTAGCGGGAAGCGCAAGAAATGGATGCAAGCCTCGCATCGACGCATGCCGCACCAACTCATAAATATCTTCACGCTTCAGCGGATCCGCGCCCGTGAGAATGAAAATGGGCGGGCACAGCTCAGCCAATTCATCAATCATTTGACGTGCTTCCAGCGTGCTTAGCTCCAGTGGATCGGCTTCCGGCTGGACCCAGTCGCCGTAATCCAGGCAAGGCACGTCGCATGCCTGGGTGGTTTCCCAAATTGCAATCACAGGGGTGGTGTTTACATCAAAATTGTTTTTCATGATTACGCCTTTAAACCTTTTGCCTTCTCTTTTCAGCCATACTAGGTTGGCGTAGCATTCATGGAATGTGACGGCCATCACATTCGCCTGTAGCGGCAATTTTTCCACCCCCATAACTACTTTTTTGTCAGCTATTTACGTGTACACCTGCTTTGCGGCCAGGAACTGATGAACCCTGCGAACATCCCCTGTCAGATTAGAAAAGCTAATTATCGTGGCCGATCCCCGGTACAAAAATGGCTCTTTGGGACTAAGGCGCAAACAACCTGCGGAGCTTTATTTGGATCAGAAGAGTAGGCACGATGCCAGGATTTACTGTTCGTGCTGAATTCGAAGCCCATGACCGGCAAGGTCTTTCGGGGCCCCATACCAGTAAATTGAGCTGCAGGATTTTTAAGGCTACCACCCGTTCAGGAGGAGTGTTGTGTTCAGGACAATTTTCACGCTTGCCGTTCTGCTGTGGATGGTCGGACTGGCCGCGAGCTTCGGCCCCGGCGTGATGCCTCTGCTCTTAGTCTTGGGAACAATTTTGGCAGCCATGAACTTAGCATTTCGACGTACATCGTCAAATTGACGAAACCATCAGGACGCGCCAGGACAGCAATGGTCGATCCAAAGCGTGAGCAAGCAACTGCGCGCGTCTATCCATTAACAGTTTTTAGTTTTTGAAACAAGAAGGACCAAGGAGGTCTATGAAGAAGTTTGTAGCGTTTTTATCTGTGATAAGCCTGGCGACATTTGGCTGGGCCGGAACCGCGAAAGAAGATTCAGCCGATCGTTTAGAGAAGTCATCTGAAGTTTTGACTCAGATCGCCAATGCCCCGGACAAGGGTATTCCTGAAGAAGTTCTGGGCAAAGCCAAATGCATTGCCATTGTGCCCCATCTGGTGAAAGGTGGATTCGTTTTCGGCGGGAAGCATGGCCGCGGCGTAGCCACGTGCCGCACAGCCGATGGCTGGAGCGCACCCGCATTCATCTCAGTTGGTGGCGGAAGCTGGGGCCTGCAAATCGGCGTTGAAGGCGTTGACCTGATCATGCTGATCATGAATGACAAGGGAATGCAACAACTCCTCTCCAGCAAGTTCCAGGTGAGCGGTGAAGGATCGGCAGCGGCCGGACCGGTTGGGCGCCACGCGTCCGCGGGGACGGACTGGAAGCTTGATACCCAGATGCTGACTTATTCGCGCTCCAAGGGCGCATTTGCCGGCTTGACTCTGGAAGGCGCTGTCATACAGCAAGATGACGATTCAACTAACGCCGTTTACGGCAAGGACGTTGCTTTTAAGAACGTGCTGCTGGGTAAAGTGCCCACTCCGGAAATGGCGAAGGCTTTTGTACATTCCGTGGCAAAAGCAGCAAACGTAGCCGTCGCAAAGGAAGCCGCAGACGATGAGTCGAAGAAATAGGGTTTCCGAATAGCTGACCGGCAGTAATGAGAGCGCGCAGCCATCCAATGAATGGTTGCGTGCTTTTTTCTGCAAGTTGCCATGCTGACAGCCCTTTGCTGTAATTCTTTCGTCCTGGGAGAGCAGTTCTGGAATTGCGCAGCCGCATCTAAATTATTGCGCGCCGGTTCGTCGCCGAAATTCAGAAAAGAAGGAACCAATGCTTAGTCCGCTGCGGGCATTGCTCGCGTCATTGCTAGTTGTCTCCTGCTTCTCACAGGTATGTAAAGCATATTCCATTCTCACGCATGAAGAGATTGTGGACCTCCTTTGGGCTGACCAGATTAAGCCGCTGCTGATGCAGAAGTATCCCAATGCAACGGAAGATGAGCTCCGCAAGGCGCACGCCTTTGCCTATGGCGGCTGTCTGATTCAGGACATGGGCTATTACCCTTTCGGCAATACACTTTTTAGCGATATGGTCCATTACGTCCGCAGCGGAGACTTTGTGGACGCGTTGCTGGCAGAATCGACTGACATCGATGAATATGCCTTTTCGCTCGGGGCGCTGGCCCATTATGTGGCGGATATTGTTGGTCATCCCGTGGTGAATAGGGCCGTAGCGCGTGAGTTCCCAAAACTCGGCGCCAAGTATGGTCCCATAGTGACCTATGCCCAGGACCACAAGGCCCATATCCGCACTGAATTTGGTTTTGACGTGGTGCAGGTAGCCAAGCAGCGCTACACCTCTGACGCGTATCACGACTTCATCGGTTTTGAAGTCGCAAAACCCGTGCTGGAACGCGCGTTCCTGAAAACGTACGGCATTGCGCTAAGCGATGTTTTTGGAAACCTTGATCTCTCAATCGGCTCGTTTCGCTGGTCAGTAAGCCGCGCGATCCCGGAAATGACGCGCGTCGCCCTATTGACCAAGAGAGATGAACTCGTCAAAGAGAATCCCAGCCTTGCCAAGAAAAAATTCCTCTACAACCTGAAGCGATCAGAGTATGAAAAGGAATTTGGCAAACAATATCAAAAACCCGGGCTTGGCGCCCGCATTATGGCGGTGATTTTCAAAATCATTCCAAAAATTGGGCCATTCAAGGCAATTGCGTTCAAGATGCCAAACCCGGATACCGAAACTCTTTACCTTAAAAGCGTGAACTCCACTGTGGACCAGTACCGCGCTGAACTGCGTGATCTGAATGCCGGCAAGCTGCAATTGGCCAACATGGATTTTGATACCGGAAATCCCACCAGTTCCGGAGAGTACCGCCTTACGGATGAGACCTACGCGAAGCTGCTGGACAAATTGGCGAAGGAGAAATTTGGCGGCATGCTGCCCGACTTGCGCGAGAGCATACTGGCCTTTTACCAGAACCCATCGGCGCCCAACTTCACCAAGAAGAAGCGGGAGAAATGGAACAAAGTACAAGAGGAGTTGGAAGCATTAAAAACAGCTCCTAACGCGCAAAACAGCGTGTCACAACAATCTACACGGCCATAGTGGCCGTGGTTATTGAGGAATGACCGGCGTAACTATGCCGGTACTCGTGTCGCCCAACATGCCCAGCACCTGAACAGCCGGGCCGGACGTAACCGTGACCCTGACCTGCGTTACTCCAGCAGGCGGAGAAGGAAACCAGTCAGCTATCACGTCACGCGTGATTTTCTTGCCTGCCGTGCCGCCGCTCAGCCCCGGCAGGATAAATGAAATATTCGCCAGGGAGACGCTGTTTCCATCCAGCAGCTCGATCTTGATACCAGAATCCGAAGCGTTGGTGTTTTGCAGCGACAGTCCCGTAAATTGCGTCCCACTATTCACAAGCGGAATGGTGGCAGAAAGATACGTCAACCGCGAGAACATGGGATGCACGAGGTTCACTAGCGCATTGGCGCTGCTGCCGGGTTCATCATCCGCGCGCAAATAGGTGTAATACTCCAGCACAAAATTGGTGCCGGTATCTTTCACGCGGACGCGCTCGCCATCCAGTTGCATTGTGCCGCCGTTATTCGGGCAAACGGTAGCTGTATCGGCAACGACTCCGTTGCAGATTTTTACATCGATTTCACCAGGGCCAATAAGGGTCTGGTCCGCCGGGACGATTGTGGTGCCTTCAATGGAAACTCTTGTATTGGTATTGAATCCAGCGCCGAAAACCTTAATCAATGTGCGATCAGGCAGCAGGCCCCCTGCGGGCAACACGTCGCTAACGTAAGGACTGCCAACCGGTGCAATCGTTAATGTTCCGGGAGCAAATTCCAAAGTAGTGTAGGCCTTTGTGGCGTCAAAAAACGAGGTATTTGCCGTATCGATGCTGAGTGGGAACGTCGCGCCGGGCGTAAGACTGCCGCTCAAGGGCATTGACATGGTAATCACCGGATAAGTGATATCTGTTCCCAGAAGTGCATCGGGTGAACTGAGTTGTATCTGGATGTTCGAGGGGTTGACAGATGTGTCAATCACTGCGATCCCTGCCGCTTTTCCTGATGGATCATTCACAGCTACGCCACGCACCGGGCCGGTCGGGACCTGCGGACGGGTGCTTCCGTGGCCGATGGGCTTAGGCTCAGTGTTGGAAAGCTGGAACTGGAATATGCCTCCGGGTGGAACGCTTGTTTTCAGGACTGCCATTCCAATTGTCCCCGCCGGCAACGGGGCAGGAGTCGGCGTCGGCGTTGGGACAGGCGTCGGCGTGGGAGTAGGGGGTGGCCCGCCGGCACTTGCGCTTCCGCCGCCGCAGCCCCAGCAAGCGCCAATAGTCAGGGCTAGCACGGCAACCCAAAGCTTTTCCATCCGGACAGACCGTTTCTTTCCTTGCTCAATCATCACAAAC
>JBAVUZ010000741.1:0-4322 GCA_049697035.1 Candidatus Angelobacter sp.
GCGATGCGCAGCCGGCGATGGACGCGTAACATCACCGATTCAGGAATGCGCAACGTCGTATACCCGCGCTTAAAGCGTGTCTCCTGGCTACCCCATTGCAAAACACCGGGCTCATTCTCAAACATGCGGCGAATTGTTTTTTCGCTCAGACTCCAGAGCTGCGCCAGCTCTCCTACCGAATAATGCCTCTCCACTCCGGGATCTGGCGTCGGCGGATCGGAACTCGGTGACTCCGTGTTCCCGGTATAAGCCCTGCCATTCGGAAATCCATTGGTTTCCGAAATCAAGCGCGCCATGTTTTGCCTTGCGCTCATGATCCTATTCGAGCCCTCATGCTTTTTTTTTGAGCCAATCAGCTACCGCCGACGGGTCAAACCGTACAGCATCGCCAACGCGAAACGACGGTATGACACCTTTGGCTGCCAGCTTGTAGATGTGCTGTTGTGTTACCCCGAACAAGTGCGCCAGATCACCCGCTTTAAGTGCAGTCTTTCCTTCCTGCAGCCGGCGGACGAGGTCCGTCGAAGCGGTGGTCTCTGGTGTGTTTCTGTCTCTCTTGTTATTTTCTCGGCTCATCAGCTTCTCGATAACTTTTAGCCCGATCTGGGATTTCGGTCAAAAAACCGGTTTTGACAGAAATTTGACCGAATTTTGGTCCGGCTTTAGGTTCTTTCCTGTTCGATTAAGGAGAAGAACCTTTGTTTTCGTCCCCCCGGCAGACCTTGGAAGCCCTCGCTTCAGCTGGTTACATCACCGATGAGATAACTGCCACGGTTGTGTATCTCGCGGCCAAGCTGAATAAGCCGGTGTTACTTGAAGGACCACCAGGCAGCGGCAAAACCGAACTCGCGTATGCCGTTGCCAAGGCACTCTGCACCGAAGTGGAACGCCTGCAGTGTTTTGAAGGAATCAACGAAGAAAAAGCCATCGGGAAGTTCGACGAAGCCTTGCAGAGGTTGGCCGTGGAGTTACGGTCGAGGTCCGGCCCCGTGGAATGGGAGCCACTCAAGCAGGAGTTGCACAGTCTCAAATTCTTCAGTGCCGGTCCGCTCCTCCGGGCCCTGCAATATCCGCAGCGGTGCGTGCTGCTCATCGATGAGCTAGACAAGGTTTCCCAAGCTTTTGAAGCCATGTTGCTTGAACTCCTTTCTGTTTGGCAGTTGAGCATTCCGAAGCTCGGCTTGATCCGGGCTGAGACTATTCCTTTCGTCATTTTGACTTCCAACGAAGAACGCCGAATCGGCGACCCCTTGAGAAGACGCAGCTTCTATCTTCGGATAGACCATCCGACTCCGCAGCGCGAGGCCAAAATCCTGCGCATGCGCACGCCAAATCAAAGCGCTGAGTTTCACCAGGGGATGGCAGGACTCGCCAAGGCACTGCGTGGCTGGAGCCTGGAAAAGCCGCCCTCGATTTCGGAAATGCTGGATCTCGCGCAAGCGCTTGAGGTGCTCGGAGAAGAGCGAATTACGCCAGAGATGCGGGACATCCTGCTACCTCTCTTGGCAAAAACAGAAGCTGATCGAAAGAAACTACTGCTGCGGGACGGGTGGGCGAGCTTGGTTTATGACGCCCAGCAATACAGCGCGGAGGCGATTGAGCAATGAAACGGAGCGCGTTATTGCTGTTCCTGGTTGCTGCGCAATTCAGTTGCGCAGGACAAAGCGATGCGCAAAGACGCGAAGCTGAATACTACGTTGTTGCCTACGCCAGGCACTACAACGTTCCAGTCGAATTCGTTCGTGCTGTGGTCGAGCAGGAATCAGGATGGCAGAGATGCCCTGTTTCGTCGAAAGGAGCGGCAGGCCTGATGCAACTCATGCCGGCCACTGCCACCCGCTTGAAGGTGCGGGATCGCTGCGACATCAATCAGAACGTCTCGGGTGGGGTCCGGTATTTGGCGTGGCTCATGACCAAGTTTCATGGTGATCTGAGATTGGTCGCAGCCGCCTATTATGCGGGCGAAAACACCGTTCAGCGACGTGGGCTGTCCTACTCAAATCCAGATGTAGTGAGCTATGTGGCAAGCGTGCGTGAACGCTTTGCACGACAGCAGAAGTTTGGGAGCGCAAATATTTCAGGCGCTCCAGGGAGTACACGATGAGAGTGCACTTAATAGTATTTGTCTATCTGATGGCAGGAATAGGCGAGGCGCAGACGCCAGCTGGCCAGATTGTCCCCACCGTTACAACAGCACGAGTCGAAGACGGATCGGTCACTGTGTTGCACCTTGCGCCTGGGTACGCAACTTCAGTCAGGCTTCCTGAGGAGATCAGCTCTGTCGTCATTGGGAATCCTGCCAGCTTCAAGGCTGAGCATTCAGAAGCTGAAGCGCGGCTCGTTTTCTTCAAACCGACGACCAGCCAACCCACCGAAAGCAATGCTCTGATTACCACGAAGTCAGGGCAGGAGATCAGCCTGCATCTGGTGAGCACAGGCAAAGGCGCTGCCGATGCCCGGGTTGATTTTCTGGTCGAATACCGGCCACCACAGAGCGTCGTGATCAGCCCTGAGAAGGAGAGCTTTCTCATCGCGGATACTCGTCCGCTTTCCTCAGAGGCTCCAGCCAATCCCGCAGATACCTCCGTTCATGCAAGCCCACCAGATTCAGTCGCGAATCAGCTTGAAAGACAGAAGAGTCTCCCTTCACCCGCATGGCAAGGCAAGGAGATGCTTGTCGCTTTGGGCGACTCTGTGGAGACGAATCACCAGACCGTGCTTGGCTTCTCGGTTCTGAACGACTCAAAACGCATGATCGAATTGCTCCCACCCCAGCTTGAACTCACGGGAACAGCGCACGGCAAGGGAGGAAAGCGAATCAAAGGTGATCCAGTCGCGATCTCCGACTACCGCATGACCACACGGCGGTTGCAGCCAGGTGAGCGTGCCGACGGCGTCATTGTCTTTGAGCGGCCAAGCTTCAAAGAGTCAGCCGAAAAGCTGCAGCTTCAGTTAGCACAGGCAGAGCAGGTGGATCGGCCCATTTTGTTGCCAGTTCCATTTATCGCCAGCAGCCAGGGAGGTGTGCAATGAAACCAACTGATCAGAACGGATTCGGGAGTACACAGGCTTTGGAGGAGGTTCCGCAGCAGCCCACTTCCAGCACTGCTCCGCCAAGTGTTAACGGCAATGTTCCGTTTGTGCCATCCAAGGACAAGCCGAAGTCCATCTTGAAAGAGAATGGCCGGCTGGTGTTCGTGGGAGCAGGTATTGTGCTTGTTCTGCTGCTATTGGCTTTTAACGGCATCTCGCGCCATTCCGTACCTGCGCGAAAAGATTCAACCGCTGCCGGTCAAAAGCAGGCAGCAAAGGCGGACAATTCTGTCGCAGCCTCGAGCGTAACACCGATACTCGATGCCGGACGTTCACCTTCACAGGAACCGGACGGGAACCTCGTAAATGCTGACCAGATTGGCCGCACGGCGATCAAACAGCCAAAGCCCAGCCCAGTTGCCACCCTTGGCGACGTGAAGCCCTTTGACGGTTCCCAGTGGCGGCCCGCGCCGTATCAACCGGGATCACAGCCACCGCCGACCAGTACCGAAAGCTCCCCGGCTACTGATGCAAACCAAATTCGCACCGAGCACGATACGCTGGAGAAACCATCGCTGGTCTTCGTGCGAAACAACAACGTATCTTCTGGGCCAAATCAGCGGCCTCAAGATGTTGCTGCTCCAATTGACTTCGCTATTGGTCTGGCACCCGGCACAAGACTGCGCGCTAGACTTGAATCGGCCGTAAATACAGCAGTTCGAACTCCGGTTGTTGCCGTTATCGAATATAACTACGAACAGAATGGGGAAATTGTCATTCCAGCCGGAGCAAAAGCGTTCGGGCACCTGGAATCTGCCGACCGTTCCGGCTACATCGGCATTCGCTTTGAATCGCTATTGATGCCAGATGGATCTTCTGTGGCTCTCGAAGCGGCTGCTACCGATCTTCAGCTTCGGCCGTTACGTGGCAAAGTGGAGGGCAAGCACACAGGTAAAAACGTTCTGGTGCGATCCTTTGCCGGAGTGGGCGAGGTCGCGGCAACGCTGGTCGGAAGAGGCAGTCTTAACCAATCGTTGAGCGAAGGCGATCTGTTGCGTGAACGAGTTGCGAACAACATTGGACAGGCTGGAGACCAAACCGTGGCCAATCTGGCCTTGACGGAGCGAATTGTAGTTTCGGTGCCGGCGGACACGGAGATTTACGTCATCCTGCAGAAGGCTGCCAAAGAAAATAGTCAAAGTTCACGCGTCCAATTGCCGCCACAAGCGGCAACCCAGCCCAGCATCGAGGAATTGCGGCAACTGATGCAGTTGCAAAGGGAATTGAAC
>JBAVUZ010000742.1:0-1939 GCA_049697035.1 Candidatus Angelobacter sp.
AGCTTGCTCATGAGGGTGTTCCTTCCTTTCGTCGTTGGCGCTTAAGCACACCAAGACTACTTGGAAAGGGGCGCCCTCTTATAATGCGTGGGTAACCAAACTTCAACTTTCATCCTTTTATCCGGTGCGTTTCACTGTGGATCAGCGGCCAGCTCTTGATCGGACGCCAGTCGCCGGTCTTCCAGTCGGCATATTCGGTTTCCATGATGAACCCGGGATCAATGACAAAACGCAGCGTGGTTTTGTCTTCAAAGAGGACGTTAATCGAATGGGACTCGGCCGCGGTGAAGATCTCGACAAGATCGACGAGCTTGCCTTTGAGTTCTTCAAGGCGATAGACCGTGCGTCCACTGTAACGGCGCACCGTCGTCTTGCCGCGCTTTGTTTCGGTAAAGCGGAGTGAAGGCGGAAGACGTTCTCGCTTGCGATGTTTGCCGGCTGAAGTTTGTTGTTTAGTTCTGGCGGCTTTATTTACAGCGGGTTTGGTTGAGGCGTGAACGCGACGGCGGGAGCCTTGCGTCCTGGAAGAGGAGTGTTTACCTTGAATAGCAGCCATGGTTTGCCTGCCTCGTAGCAGGTGAACTGCGGTTAGGGCGCGTTCGGTGCTGATAACACCGGGCGTTGCCCGTTAAGTTAAGCAATTGGCAAATAACAATTGCTAATGAGCGTTGTTGGTTAGCTTCTTGTTTTCCTTTGCTAGGTTTAACGTGGCGCAGGCGCTCTTTGCCTGCGTCTTTCGTTTTGGTTGACTGCTCCGGAAGACTGATGCGGGAAAAAGTCTCCTTTGTCGAAAAAAGTATCAGGGCACGACTTTAGTCGTGCCGCAAGCGATTCAAAATGTACTGGGCTTTAGCCCCTGAAAATCCAGATTGAAAATACTTTTTCAGCGGCCTGTCAAAACTGCTAACAGCTCTCACATATAGCTCATTTGACTGATGCGGGTAAAGAGGGTTTTATTCGTTTTTTAAGTCCACGTTTGGCACAAACGGCCTAACAAAATTAAGCGCTGGATTTTTGCTTTGCCAATCACTGCGATCCGCGCTGGGCCTCCGCGTCTCCGCGCCTCCGCGGTAAGACTTTGCTTTTCCCGATCTCCTTCGCGTTCCTTCGTGTCCTTTGTATTGGTTAAAGGTCTTTTCCGATCCCGCGCGATGTCGGCGATCACGCGCGATTTGATTTATACTTGCTGGTTTCGCAAACTGGCGGCGGCGCTGCTGACAAACCGCCCTCAACTCGCATCTAAGCTGTTGAACAGGAACACACTGAATATGAAGATTCTGGTCTGCATGAAGCAGGTCCCGCAAAAAGACGCGCCACTCAAACTCAATGAAAGCGGCACATGGATCCGCGACGACGTTTCTTACGAAGTCAACGAGCCGGACGCTTTCGCTCTGGAAGAAGCGCTGCGGCAAAAGGAAAAGCACACTGGCGAGGTCGTGGTCATTACCGCCGGTCCGGCGCGCTCGCAGCAGGTGCTGCGTGAAGGGCTGGCCAAGGGCGCGGACCGCGCGATTCACTTGGAGGACAATGGCTTTGTCGGATTGGATGCACTCAACATGGCCAAGGCCTTTGTCGCTGCCATCAAAGATGAAAAGTTCGATCTCATCTTCACCGGCCTGCAATCGGATGACTACGGTTACGCCCAGACCGGCGTGATCATGGCGGAGCTTCTCGGCTGGCCGCATGCCACCATCATCATGGAAATCCAGAAATCGGATAGCGGCATCAAGGTCAAGCGTGAGCTTGAATCCGGCTTCTTCCAGCATGTGAGCATGCCGCTGCCCGCGGTGCTGACGATTCAATCCGGCATCAACAAGCTGCGCTACGCCACGCTGCTGGGAATCAAGCAGGCCAAAAACAAGCCGCTGCGCAAAGTCACCATGGACGAAGTAAAGTCCGTGCTGGGTGACAACCTGCAGAAGATTGAAAAGCTTTATGT
>JBAVUZ010000743.1:0-10103 GCA_049697035.1 Candidatus Angelobacter sp.
CTGATCAGACGATCACTGATCAAAAGAATCAGCCGCGAATCAACGCGAACCAATTTCGATTTCGTGTTCATTCGCGAGAATTCGCGGCCGATTTTATTTCGTTATCTTCAGCCGTTAGAAGGCGTTACATGGCACGCCCCCACCGTCATTGTCACCGCGGTTACGGGCGCAACGAGCTGCGTCGAAAGCATCAAAGGGGCGCAGGAATTGCGCCGAATGGAAGAGGAAGAACGAGGGAGGCGCCACGTTCAGCGGACCCAGCGTTGCCGCCTCCGCATTCAGCGCGTCGGCGTGAAGATCGGGCCAATGCCCCGTGTCCAGGCGGCCGATCAGGTTTTCCAGAGCAGTAATAGTCTCGGCCGGAGTGAACGTGCAGTGTCCGGCGCGATGTACGAAGATCTGCCGGAGAAGCCGCTCGTTGCCGGCCTCGCGCACCACGTCACGATAAGCGCTTTCATTCTGGTTAGAGACCAGGCCATCACCTTCAGTGTGCATAGTGAGCACGGGGAAGTCGATGTCCCCGTTGAAGATGACGTTCTGTTCAAGGTAGTTCACCGCGTCAGGATCGGCGGAGATGCGCGCGGCCTTGTTCAGGGTTTCCAAATCGTCTTCCAGGTCGAGCCCCGCCTGTTTGTACAGAGCGCGAACCTCCGCGCCGTTGACGGAATGTTCGAACTGTTCCCTGTAGTTAACGGCGGTATTCCATGAAGGATTGCCTCCGGCGCGAAACTCCAGTTCCGCGCGGAAGGCAAAGATAAACGGGAAGTCCACCTGCTGCGCCCACAAGAACTGGTTGTCCGCCTGGGAAGCAAAATCGTTGGCGGCCGGCTCGGATGAGGCAGGATTAAACCAGCCAGGCAAATCTCCGAAAGAATTTGCCAGGGCCAGGCGCGCACGGCCCTGCGGCGTTGCGTTGGCCGCAGCCAGCAGTTGCTCCGCCAGCAGGAAGTTGCCGGTCGGGTTGGTGATATGGACAACCTGAAGCGGTCCGCCGGCATTGAAGAGAGTCTTGAAAGCGAAGGCGGAATCCAGCGCCTGGTTCCAGGTGGCCACGCCGCCGGAAAGCACGCCGCACATGGGCAGGGCCGCGTCAAACCGTGTGGGATTTCTCTGGATCAGGCCGGCCGTGATGATGCCGCCCAGGGAATGTCCCCAGGCGATGGTGCGCGTGGGCGTGCCAACCTGCGCGTTGAAGAGGTCAAGGACTGCGATCTGGTCCACCAAAGCTTCATGAATCGCCCAACCGGTGGTGGCATAGGATGAGCCCGCCAGAGCAAAGCCATTTGCCAGCAGGAATGCGCGAGTGCCGGGATCACCCACATCCTGTGCGGGGTTGGCTGAGCCGGGCGTTACATAGCCGTGGGAGTACAACAGCAATGTGCCGTTCCATGGCGAAGGCACTTCAATCAGGTATTTGGCTCCATCAGCGAAGGAGCCGGCAATCGTTGTGGTTGCGGCCTGGGCCGGAACTGCAGCCAGGCACACCAGCACCAGTGTAAAAACTAACATCAGGCTAAAGCGTGAGTTCATAAGCCTCATGGGGGAAAGTCTCCTTCTTGTGGAACTTGGCATTAGGCGATTGAAGATAGAGGTCGCCTGGAATAATCGCAGGTAAGTTCTGATACACAGCCGTCTTACTATCGCGGACGCAACAGCGGGGCTGGCGTAACGGCTGGTTCATACATTCGGCTGGAAGCCGGTACCAGGAACGGTGCAGAATTATCTTAGACGGCTTGGCAGTTTGTCAAAAAAGCATAAGGGCTTTCACCACAAAACACGCTCACCCCTCGCCCTGGACAGTCCTGATCTTTTGTTTTTGAAACACCGATTTCGCGGGAATATCACGGCGTATTTCGATCGTTTACTTGCGCCTTGGCCGCCGCACTAGTTCCCCGCCACAATTCGGGCAGACGTTCTTCATCTCGGCTGCGCATTTTTCACAAAAAGTGCATTCGTAAGAACAGATCATCGCCATGCCATTCGCGGGCAATGCTTGGTGGCATTTTTCGCATTCTGGTTTCATCTGCAGTGCCATGAGTTTGCCCTCTATCGAATATGAATGTTCACCAAGTACGGACTGCCAAACTCGGTCATCTCGCCGGCCTTCTTGCCTGAGACCGGGAGCAGGCGCGCCGAAAGAGGCTTGTGCCACTTGACCGCCAGACTGGCCATATCGCCAATAATGCTTTCAAGTTCATGCAGTGAAATGTCGCCGGGCAGAGGGATCGCGTCGAGCCCGGTGCTGCAAACAGAAGAATACGACATGAGAGAGTCCCGGCTGACCGTGCCTGCTTCCCAGCGTTCTGCCAACACCGAATCTTCCAGCACCGGCAGCATCAGTCCGCTATAACCGGCTTGCTGCACAGGAACTTTCTTAACCGCCGTTGTGATGGTGTAAGCCACGCTCAGGCTTCCCGCAGACCCAATCTCGCCATGCAACAGCGATTCCATGGCCCCGCCGATGGAGATGTCCTTGAGCGGGACTGGCGTCAGGTCAATTCCCTGATATTTCCAACCGGTGCTGTTGGCGACACGATGTGCGATCGCTTCTACCTTCCTGGCTTCCGCTCCCAGCGCCGCTGTCAATTGCTCGCCCGCGGCATTCAGGTCGCCCTTAGCATTGGCAAACACCTGCTGCACGATGTTGGCCGACTCCAAGCCGATAGCGAAGCCATGTCCCGCGTCTGATGTGTAGGACACGGGAAAGAATGGCGCGACCGCTGGAGGAAAAGCCCCGGCAGCAAAATGGAAATTGCCTTCGCTGTGCTCCGTGTGTTCTTCCAGATACTTGATCACGCCAGCGGCAGCGTGAACGCCGTTCCAGTGGATTCCAGCATCGTCGGCCACGACCACGAAGCCGTTGATGTTTTGCGTCTCAGCCAGGATTCGCGCCAGCAACTCAGCTTGCTTCGGATCATCAGCGTCCTTGCTCATGGCAGGCCCAATGTCCGGGGTAAATCCTTCCTGTGCAGCCAGTTTGTCATAGGCATGGAAAAACTCCAGCGCCTGCTCCGGCGTCAATCCTTTTGTATATTCCGGAAACGGCTGCGTGGTGATGCGCAGAGTCTCAACTTCATAGCCCGCTTTGGTGAAGGTATCTTTAGCGGCGCGCAGCATCTTCAGCGCTTCCGCCACTTGCGCTTGATACGTGGCGCGATTCAGCCGGACAAATGCCGTTACTGTGCGAATCTTTGGAAGGGGAAGCGTCTTGGACGGTGCTGCATTGGTCGAAGATGATTGGGCAAAGCCGATGAATGAGGTGAGCAGCAGGAAAAGCAGGGTAGTCACAAAGCGCTTGAGCATGCCAGAGGGATCTCCGTCTGGCATTCTACACAAGCCGGAAAAACTGATTACTGCAACAGTCCGTTATTGAAGCAATTCGGTGCCGTCACAGTTTTTCACGATCATTTCCTGCATGGCGTCGCTCACGCGAGTAAATTCCAGCCCGTAACGAAAGCCCTCACAGGTGCGGATGATCGCATCAAGCTTGGCCTCAGTGGAGGAATAAGGGAACGTCAACTCCAGGCGGACGGCTGTGCCGACCGGGATGGAGCACGGAATGTAAGCGCCAATACCGCCGCGGCTCAGGCTGTTGGCGCGCCCGAATGCGGACTCATTCTTCCCATCGTTGGGAAAAGAAACTTTCAGACGAACGTCAATCTTATGGCGCGACCAGCGTCTCGCCGCCGGGCCCGGATCAAGTTGTGACATGGGGAGTTCCAAATTTGTTATTTCCGTCGTCTGGCTATCGTTCATATTCGGCACTTTGCGGAAAAACTTCAACGGTACTGCAGGCGCTGTACCAGTGTTGGGTACAAAGAGTGACTCTGGGCAAAAGTTTTAAAGTGAAGTTACGCCCTTGGTTGAGGTCATGCGTTCACGCCGGGCTGTCTGGTTGGAA
The DNA here is from genome assembly GCA_049697035.1 of Candidatus Angelobacter sp. Taxonomy (GTDB): domain Bacteria; phylum Acidobacteriota; class Terriglobia; order Terriglobales; family Acidobacteriaceae; genus Angelobacter. The sequence continues at coordinate 3,902 of JBAVUZ010000743.1, forward strand.
AAATAAATGATCTGATCGGGAGGACCAGGCCGATCAACATCAGGAAGAAAATCAGAAACTCCTCCGCCACATCTCGAGCGATACCCGGCTGCTTTAAAGCCTGTAAGAGGAACTCAGACACGGACACCGATAGGGGCCTGAAAAAAGGCAATATCATCAGTGGAAACGCCCACCCCCACACGATGATAAACATAACGAACCAAGTCCAGCGAATTTTGTTAACGTATCCCATCCACGTCACAATCAGGCCGATGCAAATGATGGCCAGCGACGCAATACCGTCCTGGTGAATCAACCTAGCGACCTCTCGCCAGGCCGCATCCAGGTCCTGCGTGTGCCGGCCAGCCAAGGCGTTCGCCCAGCAAGGCGGTATCAAACACACGAACGCAACGGTAAACAACACACTTGAGGCGAAAGCAGCGTCGCGACGAATTTTCACACCCACCTCTATCTCTGCAGCGCTCCAAGTAACCGGGGGCTGCCGGCTCACCTCAGCCGCTGCTCAGCGCGAATTTGAATAGGATCGCCGTTCCATCTGGTTGATCAGAATGTTCCACATGTCGATGTCAAGCTGGAACTGATGTTTCAACGGCGTTTGCGTGCTGTCCACAAACGCGAGGTTGCTTTCCATCTGCTGGACCAAGGCGCGCATTTTTCTTATGTCTTCGCGTAGCGTTTGAGCATCATTGCCGCGGTTATTTCCGAGTTGCCGGATCTGAGCATTTTCCGCGGCGCGAGCAGCGTCGGCTTGCGAACCAGCGGCTTGCGTAGACGAATTAGGAGTTTGCTGGATAGCGCTCACCGGAATAATGAAACTAATAAATACAAATAAGAAAATTGCTTTTTTCAATGACATGGATTTCCTCCTTCGGTCGTGATTGTTCAATGTTAATCGTAGACAGACGCTGGCGTGGTGGCAACGGCCTTGCATTACCCAAGACCGCGCCTTTACTTGCGCTCAATCATGTCCGCCGCGCTCAGAGATCAGCCGCATCGCCGTTCGATTGACCCATTCTTGCTCCTGAAAGCGTTCACCCCAGGTCAGAGGCGTTACGTCACGATATTCCCGAATTCCCTCGTCTTTGACAAAGCGCAGCCGCTTCCGCAGTGACGCGCGAGCATTAGGATCGGCGCCATGGTCCAGCAGCAAACGGGTAAAGTCGCCATCGTGTTGTGTACCGCATCTGTAGGACTGTGATACCACGCAACCGAAAAGCGGCGTGTGGCCGCCAAAGCCATCGGCATCAACTGCCGCGTTCGCATTCACATTGGCGCCGCGTTCAATCATCCAGCGCGCAATCTCAATCTCATCGTAGTCAGCGCACATGTGCAGCAGCGTGGCTCCGGCCAATGGCGTACCATGCAGCGCCAGTGATTCGTCGGCATGGCATCCGAGTTCAGGAGGATAAATTTCCTGGTGTGAAAAATTGCGGGAAAAAAGTTGCGGATCGCGCCGAAGATAGGTTTCCAGCAGATCAATCCGTCCGCGATGCAGAGCCATGGGCGGTGTATCCGGCAAGGCAATTCCCTGCTCCGCCATGATTTCAAGGCAACGATGCTTCCCTTCAGGATAGCGAGAGTAAGTTTGGAGCAGCAGCGCAACCGGAGCCAATCGATCACCATGCTTGCCGGCAAGTGGAGCGCCCAGTTCGAGCAGGAATGCCAAGCCACTATCGCTCAGCGTCTCACATGGTCCCATAATGGCATCAGCCTCCGGGCGCGCGCCCATGGCATAAAGCTGTTGGGCGGTCTCCAACTGTCCCTGCAAGCAGGCGCGATCAAATGCGTGTTGCAAGTCAACGGCGCCAAGCCCGCGCAGCATTTGGATGATTTTATTCTGGCCTATGTTCGCGGCGTAAGACATGGGCGGTCCCCAGTTGCTGGGCAATCCGCGCGCGTCATCATGAAGGAGTCGGGGATCTTTCAACACCAGTTCACGAACCGCGTTGATATCGCCGCGCCAGATTGCATCCGTCATGCGGCAGGCAGTGGCCATACGCGGCCAGCTCGGAAGACCGTAACTACGGGCGAGAACAAGCTGCGCGTCCGCAAGCTTGGCGTTTTCTGGCGTGATTGCTTTGGGATGATGTTTCTTTAACTCTGCAAGCGCAGAAGGCTCGCCCTGCTTGATAGCGCGAAGCAGGTCTTTTGCCTGGTGTTTTAGTTGTTCAAGATTAGGACGAACGGGAAAGTGACGATCTGCAAAGTAACGATCTGCCAAGACGGACCTCCTTTGGTGGTGCCCGTGGTCCGCTGTCTGGGGCGAAAAGGAGATTCGCAATGCCTTTAAGTCAATCTTAGGTCAGGTGGACTCGGTCCTCTCCGCGGACGGGCGGCGTCCTGAACGCCACCGCCAGTATAACCTGAAGCATGGTGAGAACCGCATCCCTAATTAACGTGATGAGCCACTGCGGGGCGTGATCTGGTCTTTCACCACCACGCCGCCCTTCATCACAAAGCCAACATTTTCCAGCACGCGCACATTCTGCAACGGATCGTCAGTTACGGCGATCACGTCCGCGAATTTGCCCGCTTCAAGAGTGCCGACGTCTTTAGCGCGCCCGATCAGATCAGCCGCACTGCTGGTGGCGGCGCGGATGGCCTGCGCCGGAGTCATCCCAAATTTCACCATGTAAAAAAATTGTTTTGCGTTGTCGCCGTGCGGATACACACCGGCATCTGTACCGAAAGCCATTTTGGCGCCGCCCTTTACCGCGCGCTCAAAATTTTCCCGCTGAAGGCGTCCGATCGCGCGTTCTTTATCGACGTTTTCTTTTGGCAGCCCAAACTCAATGGCCTTGCCCAGAATGTAATCGTCGTTATAGATATCCATCACCAGGTAGACGCCATGTTCTTTGGCCAGACGAATGCCTTCATCATCGATCAGGCTTGCGTGCTCGATTGAATCAATGCCGGCAAGGATCGCGTTCTTGATTCCCTGCGTGCCGTGCGCGTGCGCCGCGATCTTGCGGCCGGCCATGTGCGCTTCGTCGGCCGCGGCCTTCAACTCTTCCGGAGTAAATTGCGGAGCGCCCGGGCTGTCTCCCTTTGAAAGCACGCCGCCGGTGGCAAGGATCTTGATCACGTCCACTCCATATTTCACCTGCGCGCGCACCACGTGGCGAATCTGGTCAACGCCATCGGCAATCTGGAAGTCGCGCTCTTCAGGGAACATGCTGACGCGCGTTTGCGGAGAAAAATTGTTCAGGTCGCCGTGTCCGCCGGTGATGGAAATGCCCGGCCCGCTGGCCACGATGCGCGGCCCCGGAATCAAGCCTTCGTTAATCGAGTTGCGCAGATCCACAGCCAGAAACGGCAGCGAGCCCACATCACGTACGCTGGTGAATCCGGCTTCCAGCGTCTTGCGCGCATTCACCGTGGCGGCAAAGGCGCTTTGAAACGGCGTGTTCTTGAAGTTGTAGATTTCATCGTAACGGTCAGCCCGCGCGCCCAGATGCGTGTGGCAATCGATCAACCCCGGAAGCACGGTGGCATGTGAAAGATCGACAACGGTCGCACCTGCGGGAATCGAGACCTCCGCGGCCGGCGAGACTTTTTGAATGCGCTCGCCTACCACCACGATCACCATGTTCTCGCGCGTCTTGTCACCCGTGCCATCGAACAGATGTCCGGCGCGAATGTAGACAGTCTTCGGAATCGGCGTGGGTGTGGGCGCTGGTGTCTGCGGGAATGCAGGCATAATTGCCATCGTCACTATAAAGATCAGCAACACAAAGAAGAGAGAAAAGCGTTTCATCCAAAGCTCCTGGAAAAAGTAACGGAGAGTATATAGGAAGAAGACCGGGGCCGAGCCGCTTGCCTCGCTGAATAATCACAAGAGGGTGCGTGCTGTTAAAGCGTTTTGGAGCCTAGCGACATTTGCTTTACGCGCGGAATTTAGCGGCGAGGCCGACTTGCGCGTTGAGCCGCCCGCGTCAGGCGCAGAACACAGCAACCACGTTCCAGAATCTCCAGCGGTTTGGAGCGTAGCGACAAAAATTGAAGCGGCGCGCTTCGGGGACTTAGCTCTTGGCAACCAACAGCACTCGAGAAAAATTCAGCCATATCCGCCAGCGATCATACTCGCGGCTGTGTGACGTCGCGGTAACCACGGCATCTTCCACGCAATTCTTGCTAAAGATCACTTGCAGTTTCGATCCCAGGCCCACCATCGGCCCAATCAGCATCGTTGCATCGCGTTCACCCACAGGAAGAATCAGGTCGCGCTCCTGGAAAGGGAGTCCGTTACTGGCAATGCCGCGAAGGATCGCAATCGTCCCGCCTTCAGGGATTTGCAGCGCCTGCGTTTCCTGAGATGCCTCAGATGATTCAGCCGCTTCAGGCTGCGCAACTCGCGCAAGGTTTGCACCGCTGATGGTCGCGGGATTCATCACGGTGACGGCAGGAACGCCGAGTTCCCAGTCTTCCGGAGGAAAATAAATTCCCCAGAAATTTTCCGGGCGATACAGTTCAATCCCGTACTCGCGCTCGCCGGAATCCGCCCACACCACCTGGCCCACGCGCCATTTATAAGGCGCAAGCATGGCCACGCGCACTTCCATCTTGGGTTCCAGCGGGACTGCGGAACGGATCTTGGCGCCGTGCCGGTTCACAAGAATGGTTTCCGCGGCCCCACTCACGTGTGACCCGTCACTCTTCTGGCCGGAGACTGCTAACGCTAGTGAAACAAGAACACGAGAGCTTCTACGCCCTCGTTCCTGTGGAATGAGTTGCGCCATATGTCTCTTTAAGACAAAGCTTAGATTTAAGGAAACTATAGAGCCCGCGGCCAGTTGCAGGCTATATTACCGGCAACACTCGTCTGCCGATACCAAAAAGAAACGCCTTATTGTCCCACGGTAATCTCGACTGTCAATACCTCAAAATGTTCGATTTCTGCGTCTGCTCCCCAGCCACGATCAGCCAGCTGCAGCAACAGCCTTAAAAAGCAACTACTTAGAGAGTCCCTCACCCAAAAGCCGCACGATTTCAGGCGCCAACGTTGTCTCACTCTTGCATGTCCGGCGCGCACGCTAAAGCACTGGCTCAATGCTGCTCACATAAATGGTCTGGGTAGCTTTATCCAGCGCGCCTCTGATTCTTACTTTCCGCGCAGCCAGTTCAGCCGGCCGCTCCTGGTCACTCAGCTTATAGATTTTCTTTGTCGACGGGACATACAGCACGTACCCATATCTCCTGGCGCAACCTTTCACGCAGTTGGCTTGCGTGTTTACCTTCGCTTTGGCCATCACCTCTTTGTGCGATCCCTTCACCGCGCACTGTCCATCACTGATCACGCCAACAAATGTCTGCATCGGAGCAGCGGCCTTCGCCGGAGCTTTCTGCGCCTTGGGTTGCGACGGCGCGGCCTGCAAAGCGTAACAATAAACTGATAATGCCATGCAGATAAACATCGCTGAAATTCGCTTCATTCCACACCTCTCTAAAAAACATCTTTCGATCGTCTCAGTGCCTCCGCGTCTCCGTGGCAGGTTTTGCTTTTCCGATCACGCGCGATCACGGCGACGACGGAGATCGCGGCGATTCTCCCAGGTGCTCACTAAAGAACCGCACCATCTCCACCGTTGACTTGATGCGGTTGGGGACCTTGCGCCAGCCGTGGCCTTCGTCCGGGAAGAGGATGTACTCCACGGGCACGCCGCGATCATTGAGTGTCTTCACAATCTGCTCGGCTTCGATTACCGGCACGTTGGTGTCGTTCGCGCCGTGTTGCACCATGGTCGCGGCCTTGATGCGGTCCAGCTTGTAAATGGGTGACAGCTTGTCCAGCATCTCTTTTTGCGTATCCGGATCGCCATACTCAATCTTGGAAATTGCCGCCATCCAGGGCTGTGTGTGCTGGAAAAACGTCATGAAATTCACGATGCCGAACAAATCCACTCCTGCGGCAAATGAATCCGGGTATTCCGTAAGCCCGGCCATCGTCATGTAACCGCCGTACGAGCCGCCAGTGATGCCGATGCGTTTGGGATCGGCCAGATGATTGGTCACCAGATAGTCTACGCACGCTTTGATGTCTTTCACGCCGTTGACTCTAAGCTCGCCGTTATCCAGGTTCACAAACTTTTTGCCAAAGCCCGCCGATCCGCGCACGTTCGGCGCAAACACGCCAATGCCCTGTGACAGCAGAGCCTGGTAGTCACCCCGGAAACTCGGGCGTTCCTGCCCTTCAGGACCGCCG
>JBAVUZ010000744.1:0-3163 GCA_049697035.1 Candidatus Angelobacter sp.
ATCACGCCGCGATAAGGATCAAACCATGAATCAAAGATCAGGGCCTGCAAGGGGTTATCCGGATCGCCTTTGGGCGGAGGCAGCCGCTTTACAATGGCTTCCAGCAGCTCCGGCACGCCAAGTCCGCTCTTGGCGCTTACCAGCATGGCGTCTTTGGTGTCCAGGCCCACGGTTTGCTCGATCATTTCCTTGGCGCGGGGAATATCGGCGCTGGGCAGGTCAATCTTGTTGATGACCGGAATAATTTCCAGCCCGTGATTGATGGCCAGATAGGCGTTGGCCAGCGTTTGCGCCTCAACTCCTTGTGAGGCGTCGACTACAAGCAGCGCGCCTTCACACGAGGCCAGCGAGCGCGAAACTTCATAAGAAAAATCGACGTGGCCCGGGGTGTCAATCAGGTTAAGCTGGTACTCCTGCCCGTCTTTGGCCGTGTACTTCATGCGCACGGCATGGGCCTTAATGGTGATGCCGCGCTCGCGCTCCAGGTCCATGGCGTCCAGCACCTGCTCCTGCATCTCCCGCAGGGCGAGCGCTCCCGTCAGCTCCAGGAGCCGGTCAGAAAGCGTGGATTTGCCATGATCAATGTGGGCGATGATGGCAAAATTTCGGATGTGTGCGCGGTCCATGAGGATGGGCTAACTCTTTCATTCTAACATCTTGTCATCAGCAAGCAGCACTCAGCCCGGAAGAGTCTCGTAAGAAAGCGCCGACGGGCGCACATCGATTTTATCGATTGTCGATACCTGGTGTTATCTGTCACAGTCCACGAACTTGAGCTTGTCTGTATGCTTTTTCAGCAGTCTCTTGAAGTGTCGGAGCGCCACAATCTCGCGCAGGGCGATATGCACAGCGTCCGTGCGGGACCTGGCACCGAGCATTCTTGCGGCCTCATCAACGAGCCGTTTATCAAGCCTTATCGATGTCACCGTTACAACCATAACATTCATCTCACATGTTGCTTGCCACACATTAGTAGAAATGTCGCCTGCCCCTTGCATGAGTCCACGCCTGCATTTATGCTGCATGGTTCCTGAACCACTGGAGGCTTCTTCCAATGCGCCGTTTACTTTTCGCTTTGATGGTCGTTAGCTGTGCCACATGTCTGGCCCAACCTCAACCGCAGCCAACGATCAAAGATTTCATCCGCGTGCAGTCACCGCTCATCGCGCTGGAACACGTGCGCGTAATCGACGGAACCGGCGCAGCAGCGAAGGCCGACCAGACGATTGTGATTTCCGGCGGGAAGATCACAGCCATCGGTAATGCAGGAGCAGTGCCGGTGCCGGCCGATGCGAACCGCATGGACATGACAGGTTACTCTGCGCTACCGGGGCTGGTGGGCATGCACGACCATCTTTTTTATCCCAGCGGCGGCGGGCTCTACCATGACATGCCTTTCAGCTTTCCGCGGCTGTATCTGGCGCTGGGAGTGACTACGATCCGCACCACCGGCAGCATGGAGCCTTATACCGACCTGGAGATCAAGAGGGCGGTGGACGCGGGCAAAATTCCCGGTCCAAAGATCAACGCCACTGGCCCTTACATGGAAGGCGAAGGCATTCCGCTGCTGCAACTGCACCAGCTCACAGGCCCTGACGACGCCACGCGCACGGTGGAATACTGGGTGGCTGAAGGCGCGCGCTCCTTCAAGGTCTATAACTACCTGTCGCGCGCTGAACTGAAAGCGGTGGTTGACACGGCACACAAGCACGGCATTAAGGTCACTGGGCATCTGTGTTCGATCGGGTTCCGTGAGGCGGCGGAGATTGGTATTGACGATCTGGAGCATGGCCTGACAGTGGACACGGAGTTTCATCCTGAGAAAAAGCCCGACGTTTGTCCTAATCCAAACCAGGCGGTGGCGGCCGCAGCCAAGCTGGAAGTAACAAGCGAACCGATTCAGACCACGATCAAGATGCTGATCGCAAAACACGTGGCCGTAACGTCGACGCTTCCGGTGTTTGAACAGATTGTTCCTTCGCGCCCGGACGTACCGCAGAAGGCGCTGGATATGCTGAGCGACGACGCGGCCAAGGCGTACCACGCCAACCGTGAGCGCGTGGCCAAGAGCACGCAGAGCGCGTGGCCCACGATGTTTCAGCGCGAAATGGAATTTGAGCGCGCATTTGTGAAGGCCGGAGGAACGCTGCTGGCGGGCCTGGATCCAACGGGCATCGGCGGCGTTATTGCCGGCTTTGGCGATCTGCGCGAAGTGGAACTGCTGGCCGAGGCTGGCTTCACGCCGCTGGAGTCTATCAAGATCGCCACGCTCAACGGAGCGCAGTTTTTGGGTGTAGACAATCAGGTTGGCTCGCTTGCTCCAGGCAAGCAGGCGGACATCATGCTGGTGAGAGGCGATCCTTCAAGCAAAATTGCCGACATAGAAAATGTTGAATTGGTGTTTAAGGATGGCGTGGGCTGGGACTCAAAGAAGCTGATCGATTCGGCGAAGGGACAGGTGGGTGTGAGGTAAGCAGTCAGCAATCAGAATCAGCAGGCAGCCAAAGAAATCGCCGCAGATTTCCGCTGATGGACGCAGATCAAAAAGGGGTAGCCGCGAATCAACGCGAAAGACGCGAATCAATTCTGTTTAATTCGTGTTGATTCGCGAAATTCGCGGCTAGCTTTTTCATCGCGTGTCCAAACTCTCCACCCAAACGCTGACGGCGTATCCATCTTCTTCTTCAGCCAAGGCCTTTTCCCATCCAGCGCCAAGTTCAGGAAGAGCGGTCGAGCCCTGAATGCGCGCGAAGACTTTGAGCGTGGGTTCTTCGCAGGGGACTTGCATGTGGATTACGCCGTCAATTAGCTTTGCTTCGCAGGTCGGCTCGCAGGTCTTGATGAATTTCTTGCGCAGCGCCAGCAGAGACGTATACCAATCCAGCATCGGATTTTCGCCCTGAGTAAGCTGCCAATTTAGTTTTGAGCGTTCAAAGGTTGCGGGATCCTGCGGATCCGGCACGTGCTGGCCGTCAAAATCAAAATCCTTGAATTCCTGCTGGCGGCCTTCGCGTACCGCCTGCTGCAATGCGGGATCGCCGTAGTCGGTGAAGAAGAGAAAAAGATTGGGTTCATCATATTCCTGGCCCATGAAGAGCAGCGGCGTTTGTGAGGCCAGCAGCAGCAGCGCGGCGGCAAGCATTCGAGCGCCGCGTGGGACAAG
>JBAVUZ010000745.1:0-2785 GCA_049697035.1 Candidatus Angelobacter sp.
CTCATGATCCCAGCAAGTTTTGATTACATCGCCGCCAAGTCGCTCGACGAAGCCATCTCGCTCCTGGCCAAGCACAAGGACGACGCCAAGATTCTGGCCGGCGGCCACAGCCTGCTTCCCGCTATGAAGCTGCGCCTCATGCAGCCCAAGGTGCTCATCGATCTCGGCCGCATCCGCGATCTCTCCTATATTAAGGAAGAAGGTGGACAAATTCGCATCGGCGCCATGACCACGCACTTCCAGGTTGAAATTTCCGATCTCCTGCGCCGCTCTTGCCCGCTGCTGCCTGAAACCGCCAGCCACTTGGGTGACATGCAGGTACGCAACAAAGGCACTATCGGCGGAAGCCTGGCTCACTCCGATCCCGCGGCTGACTGGCCCGCGGCCATCCTCGCACTCGATGCCGAACTCGTCGCCACCAGCGCCAAGGGCGACCGCGTAATCAAAGCCACGGATTTCTTCGTGGAAATGCTGACCACTTCCCTCCAGCCCGGAGAAATCCTGCGCGAAATCCGCATCGCTTCCGGCAAAGGCAAACCTGCTCAAGCCTACGTTAAAGTTCGTCATCCTGCGTCCGGATTTGCCGTAGTCGGCGTCGCCGTCAATCTGTCCATCGAGGGCGGCAAGTGCCAGTCCGCTGCAATCGGAATCACTGGCGTCTCGCCCAAAGCGTATCGCGCATCGAAGGTTGAAGGCGCGCTAAAGGGCAATGCGCTGGACGCCAAAACTCTCAGCGCCGCCTGCGCTCACGCTTCTGCTGGAGTTGAGGTCAACTCCGATCTCTACGCTTCAGCCGAGTATCGCAAACAACTGGCAACGGTATACACGCGCCGCGCGATTGAGACTGCCGCTGGTCGCACAAAGTAGTCGTAGTCAGAAAATCAAACCTTTGAAACACGGAGGAACAGAAGTAGCGGAGGAAAGGGACAAATCAATTCAGTAATATTAACTCCTGATCCGGAGATCAACTGGCTCAAAATCCTCCGTTTCCTCCGTTCCTCTGTGTTGGAAGTTCCCATGAAGATTGAAGGCACCCAGAAAATCGACGCACCGCGCGAACGCATCTTTGCCGCGCTGATCGATCCGGCGATCCTCCAAAAGTGCATTCCCGGCTGTGAGCAGATGGAAAAAACCGGCGACAATCAATATAAAGCCAAGCTCACCGCCGGAGTCGGCCCGGTAAAAGGCGCTTTCACCGCCACGGTTTCTCTTCAGGAGATCATCGCCCCGGAGCACTACAAACTCGTCGTTGAAGGCAAAGGCCAGCCGGGCTTCGTAAAGGGGGCCGGTGAACTCAATCTTAAAGACGCAGGCGGCGCAACTGAAATCCAGTACACCGGTGACGTCAACGTCGGCGGCCTCATCGCCAGCGTGGGCCAGCGCATGATTCAAGCCACAGCCAACATGCTTGCCGCAAGATTCTTCAAATCTCTTGAAGCTGAAACCGCTGCCGGCAATCCTGCATCTTCCACAGGGACTTAGCCGCCACTCTTCCCTGCTCCATTCTCTTCCAGCCTCGCCCTTCTCCGCACCTCAGGCACGCTCTGCTGCACCAGCAGATCTCCATCGCGAAACACCGGCTTCAACCTGTCTTCCGGATCGTCAACTCTGCGGCGCGATCTCACCGTGCTCCATCTGCCGTCTTTCAAATGCAGTGCCAGGCGCCCTCGCTTTGAAGCTTTGTCATGTCCTTCCACCGGATCTTTGAACACGTCGCGGTCTTCGCCATTCACCGTCACGTTGGAACATTTAAAAGCAAACTGCTGTGTGTCTCTGTTCAGTTGTTGCAGCAGCGCGCCGCCCATGCCAAATGTTATGTTGTCTGCCGACCACCCGGCGCGATTCATCGCCGTAAGCGCGTCCTGGATCGTCCAATAATTCACGCCATCGCCCTGAATCACGCGTATCTTCGGATTCAACACGCGATATCCCTTCGCATTCGTCTCATAGCCAAATTTTGCGCCCAGGATATCCAGCACCTTCAGCACCACTTCGCGCGGCTTGCCTGAGTCCGGCCTCACTACCAGCGTTCCTTGCCGGCTCTCCACTTTTTCGCGCAGCACCGTGCCCCAGAGATTTTCGCACGCTTCATACACGTTATAAGAATCGCTCACCACGGCCACCAGCCCCTGCGGGAATTGTGTGAGCATATTTTCATAGGCTTTGTCTTCATTCTCGCGGCCCCACGCCGTAATCGTTGAATGTTCCGCTGCGGGAATGCTGAAGCCTTCCATCTCCTTCGATTGATAAAACTGTTGCAGCACTCTGATACCCGCCACCGTATCCGTACCTTTAAAGTTGATCAGGTGCGCCGCCGCTCCAATGCCCGCCGTCTCTTCACTGGAAACGCCGCGATAGCCAAAGTCATGCAGTTTGAAATCGATCAACGCCGGATCGCCTGAGCGATGCAGCTTATCCAGGATCGCCTTGCGGATCGCGTGTGAAAGCGTGGCCACCGTAATCGGATACCACACCTTCAGCAGCAGCGTTTCAAGATAGTTTGTCAGCCAGTAGCACGCAGGGTCAGTGTTCTCAATCGTCATCAGCACGTTCTGGACATGTACTGAGCTGCCTTCCGGCACTGCCTTAATCACCACCGGCAACCTGCCGCCCCACTTGCGGACAATATGCATCCAGCCTTCAACGTTGAACATGCTGGGCCCAATGTGGCGATCGACAAACTCCTGCGCTTCCATCACGTCTTCTTCCGTCACCACAGGGCCGCATAGATATTTCAGCAGGTAATATTGCAGGCCAAAGAACACCGTCTGGGAAAACATCCCTC
>JBAVUZ010000746.1:0-8424 GCA_049697035.1 Candidatus Angelobacter sp.
ATTTGTGACATGGAACTGGAAGGGTTTCCATGGCAGAGACGGGGCAATCGTCATCGCCATGGTGTTGGAAATGTTCCTCTTTCGGCGCATGCGACGCCGCAAGCTGCAGGAAATTGCAGAGACAAAGAAACTGATCGACGACATGAAGGAGTAATCGGTGGAAGGGCGCGGCTTTAGCCGTGCCGCCGAGCCCGGAAACCACACGGGCTTTAGCCCCTGAGGTTTAGAAATAGATCTATTGATTCACGAAAAGGCAGGACTAAATAATATGCATATAGTATCGTACGCAATCGACATCATATTGACAGCCTACATTGTCTGGGAAGTCATGCGTTTTTCCGCAAGCTACCGCCTGCTAAAACAGGCACTTGCCAACGGCGACACGCAGGCACGCGCACGCGTCTATCGCCGGGCGCTCATGTTCGAATGGGTGAGTGCGCTGATGGCGCTTGCTGCGCTCCGCTGTGACTGGGGCAGGATGAATCCCAAACTGCTTGCCCTCGATGGCGTGCCGCTGATTCACGCCGCCTCGCATGGCAGCAGCTTCGACTGGGGGATGATGACCGGCGTATTTTTCGGTGTAGCCATGGGCACGGTCGGTTTCATCGTCGTCCGGCTCAAAGCCAATCGCAAAGGCACAGCGCCTGCGCCTGATGCGCCCGTCCGCGGACTGCGCCGGCTCATGCCCGATTTCACCGCATTGATTCCGGTGACGATGCACGAGCGATTGTTGTGGGCCTTGGTCGCCATCAGCACCGGCATCTGCGAAGAGATCGTATTTCGCGGATGGCTGTTGGCCACGCTGCATGGCCCATTACTACTTGGCGGAACGGCATTACTGGTGACCGCGTCGGCGATCTTCGGACTGGCACACGCCTATCAGGGATTCACCGGCATGGTACTCACCGCACTCGCCGGAGCGTTCTTCTGCGGACTCTATGTCGCCACCGGCTCATTGCTTGTACCGATCCTGCTGCATGTGCTGATCGACATCCGCTTCGCAATTCTGCCGGCGCCAAGAATGCAGGCGCCGCGAGTGGCGTATACATAATACCTTTGCTCGTCGGCGCTTGAGCAAGCGCCGACGAAGCATAAATGGCACGTTCATGTCGTCCCGATAGCTCAGTAGCCGGCAAACTCTTCTGCTCGAATGGAATCTTTTTCGACGCCGGCTTGTACGAGCGTGTGTCGCATTGCCGTCACCATTGCGAGAGGCCCGGCAATGTAGTAAATGGGGCCCCTGCAGAATGCCCAAATATCTTGACAGCATCTGCTTGTCGATCAGAGCGGCTTCCCCTTTCCATTTTTTCTCGGACTTCGACATTTCTGTCATGGTGCAGATCAGGCGGAATTTGAGATTGGTCGTCACCAGAGTCTGCAGGGTGTCAAGGAACGCCGTGTCTTCGGGCCGCCGATTGGAATAGAACAGGTATAGCATTTGCGGGAGCCGGTCTTTATCCACCTGTCGCAGGATGCTGAGAAAAGGTGTGATTCCAATTCCGCCGGCCAGGAACACGGCTGGCTTGAACACATCCTTGTGCAGCGTGAAGGAGCCCATCGCCGGATCGATCTTGATTTTCGTGCCTAACGGCACTGTGTGCAGCGAGCGCTTGAATGCGGTGTCGCGCATGCGCGTGGCGAAAACCAACTCGTTTTCAAACGGGGGACTCGCGATGGAAAAGCTACGCGTGTTTCCCGCGGCGTCAGTTTCCGGAGGGTTGCGGAGGGTTACATACCTTGAGGCGATGACAATTGTCGACAAAGCCATTCGCAGAGCGAGCGGCTTTGCGGGGGAGATAAGAGAGTATGACAGCCTCGATACCCTTGGTACCACGAGCCCAGAATTCCGGCGTGAGCTTAAATTAGGGCTCGTCAGCGAGCTTCGCGCAAGAGGCTATGCGCTGGATTTCCAGGATTTTGATTTCAATATACTGAAGACGGTCTCGGATTTATGCCAACTGCTGCTCGACAACGGGCAACCGCTGCAGCTTCCCGTAATAGTTGAAGATCGGAAAATGATCGATCTGCTACGACCGGTTGACACGCCGGTCAAGATGAAAAAGATGAAAAAGAAAATAAAGAAAGGAATTGAACCCAAGGGTGCTGAGCATTTCGTTTTGGCGGACGATTCGAAGCTTTTTATTGTAAAAAGTCCCGGTCCGATGCGGTTGTATCTGGTTGGCTTGACCCTGAATTTGTAACAAGGCTGTCTTGGTTTGAAACGGAAATGGACTTTCCAACACTATAAATCCGGGGGGTGACAAGCCGCCGAGCCGCGCCCTGGCCCTAGCGTCCCGATCCGACCTTTTCCGACTTTTTCCTACCGGGCAGCGTGGCAGTATCGGCAGGGTGAGGGTGGGGCGCTTTCATTAGCCAACACTTGACTCGTCAAGATTCGGGCCCCGGCGGATAGTGTCTCAGTTGAGACACTACCGAAATTCTAATTTTCAGCACGTCACGTTTCTTTGCAGCGAGAGGTTCCCGGTTTGGAGTAAGATTGTTTACCTATGGCAAGTCTAAAGAAAACAACTGCTAACAGAACTGGGAAATCACGCGCTACAAGCTTGTCTCCCAAAGAACTCACTCTCATAGATGCGATTGTCGCGCAGGTCGCCGTCAACCGTCCTCAGGACATTACAGCCGCTTGGGTACAAGCAACCGACAACATCAAGCGTGTCGCTAAGGTTTCGGGAATAGATCCTGAGATGCGCAAAGCACTAAGCAGCGCAGTCAAGAGCTTAAAGAACGTCTCTGCGCCAAAACTCAATACCATTCTTCAGCTCTGGCATACTGCTGTCAATTTCAAACTATCGCAGCGCCAGGCAAAGAAGAGCTAATCTAAGGAAGTTTGCTGCTCTACGTGATCTTCGGCGTTTGGTTCACTGCCACCGTTGCTAGACAGTTCGGTTGGGATTGGTTCGCGAAGTTAATGCCAGCCCGAATATGGGGTCTGTTGCCGGTGTGGAACTTTTTTGCGCCTAATCCCGGCGAGGTAGACATGAGACTCGTTTACCGAGATCGTTGCGAAAATCAGCTTTGCACCCATTGGGAAGAAATCTGCTTGCGGCCACTTGAGAGCCGTTGGCGGTTTTTGTGGAATCCTGGCAGGCTCAAGGTTAAGGCGCTAATCGATCTTGGTCTTCTCTTGTGCAAGTTAGAGGACGCAGAAAAGGACAACCCGGAAATCATCGTCTTTTCGTCCCCTTATTTGGCCCTGCTTAGTCGGGTTATGGCTGAAGTTCTTATCTGTCCGAATGGACGCTCTCGGCAATTCGCCATTCTCTCTAGTAGAGGGGCCGTTCCGCCACGAACCCTTGAGAGGCTGTTCGTTTCCAAATGGCATGATATCGCCTGATGCAAGCATCCGATGCACTGAACGCAACTTTGCTCGTGGCCTCTATTGGCTTGATCGTTTCCGCATGTGAGCATTTTGCAATTATTAGGGAATTCCGCCCTACTGGAATTTACTCGTCACTGTTGCACATAGAGTCCAGAGTTTATCACGCAACATCTAAAACACGGATTCAAGACATGGTTTACTCACCTGCGGCACTAGCGGTTTGCCTGGGGATACAGATAATCCTGGCTTGCATCGTCATTTTCTTTTCGGCCACCCGATCTGTCCACTTACATCCAGTCCTACTTTGGCTGCTTACCGCAGCTACTGCCTTCATAAGTTGGAGACGCAAAATTGGAGGCGACGGTGCCCAACAAATGACCATGCTGATTCTCACAGCGTCGTCGATTGACTGCGGATTTCAAAGAAGTATAGGTTGCTGTAGTGCTGCAGTAATATTCATAGCTGCACAAGCATGTCTTTCTTATTTTGTCGCTGGAACTGCTAAAGCTATCTCGGCCCGGTGGCGATCTGGGCAGGCACTGGAAAATGTACTAAATACCAATACCTTCGGATCGATCTGGATGTCTTCCGTTCTGCGGCGATCCACATTATTGTCGCGCTGCTTGAATTGGTCAGTGATTATTGGCGAGCTTCTCTTTTCATCTGTGATTATTGCTCCAAGATTTATTCGTGCAAGCATCCTGAGTGCCGGAGTTGGGTTCCACGGAGCCAATGCTATGCTGATGGGACTGAATGATTTCTTTTGGGCATTCGTCGCTACCTACCCCTGCATCTATTGGGTCGCAAGCCAGATAACGTCTACTGCAACCTGAAAGTGTCGTATCTAAAAGAAAAAGCGCCGATCCAGCGGAAGCTTAGTTCGGCAAGGTGAGCATATCAACATTGGGACGTTGGTTCGGTTGTGATTCGCCAAAAATGAACGTGCACAGCAATTAGAGCGGTTCTGCTGCTCGTGCAGTCGGGAAAGAATGCCCTCGGCAAAGCCGTGCGGCGGCTGGAACAAGCAAGCCGTCGCATCGAACCGTGATCCCGCCACAAATTCTCTTTGCAGAAGAGCTGTAAGCAAATGAATGTATAAGGTTACGCGGCTACGTCGTAGCGGTGATGTAACCCGCCCACTCGCGGGAATGCCAGAATCCTGTACTCCTTAGTGCGGCTCAGCGCTGGTCGACAGCAGGGCGTGTCTTTCTTCAGCCCGAGGTGGGTGCGATCCTCGTGATAGTAGCGAACGTACTCGGATAAGAGCCGCTTCAGATGACGCTCGTTGAGCGGGATGACGTTATCCAGCAACTCGCGCCGGCAGCTTCCGACCCACCGTTCCGCAATCCCGTTCTGCCAAGGGCTGCGGAAAGAGGTTCTCACTGACTTCAGCGCCAAGGCGGCAATTGCCTCGCCGACCTGGTTGCCAAACTTCGCATCACGGTCATGCAGCAAATACTTGTGTTTTGTGTCGTAGGGAAACGCCTCACGTAGTTGCTGCGTGATCCAAAAGCCGGTTGGGTGTCTGGTCACATTGATATGCAGAATCCGCCGGCGATCATGCGCGATGACGAAGAAGCAGTACAGCACACCGAAAGTGAGGGTTGGAACGGTGAAGAAATCCATCGCGGCAATAGCCTCCCAGTGATTCTCCAAGAAGGTCTTCCAGCGTTGCGCCGGTTGTGGGTTCTTCGGTGCTTTATGTACCCAGCGCGAGACGGTTCGTTCAGAGACGTCGAATCCGAGCTTCAGCAACTCACCGTGCATGCGCGGAGCCCCCCAGGTGGGATTTTCGGCGGCCATGCGGAAAATCAAATCACGAACCTCCTTGCTGATTCGCTTTCTGCCGCAAGCCTTTTGATGGCCGGATAGCCAACTCCAGTACAGCCGGAACCCAGTCCGATGCCAGCGCACAACGGTCTCAGGGTTGACGATCACGAGAGCTTGTTTCCATTTCGACCACAACCGCCGTACCGCAACCCAGAAAAGCCGATCAAGGTGACTAAGCTTCGGCCGCCCATTGCCTCGTTGCAAGGTCACGAGCTGTTGGCGCAGAACCAAATTCTCCAGAAGGAGATCACGACGAGAGCACACGAGGCGCTGAAACGATCCGAACAGCAGCCGCAGCAGGTGGAACATGACAAGGTTTATATCATTGAATTCACACCAGATCAGCCTTTTGGCGAGGGACAGCATCTCCGCGTCTCCTCAATAGGCTTCTCCCACGCCGGCAATAGCGCGCGGGCCGCGTACCATCATCATCTTCTTCCTTCCGTCCAGCAACCGGCTTTTTGCCCGACCGCACCTGCTGCCGCTCTCCGATTTTCGCTATTTGCCGTTTACCAGTGTCACCGATTTTGTATTGTCATCCGGTATGCGATCAATCAACAATGCAAACGGATCGATGCCAGCTTTGTCTGGAACTGAGTTTGTCACAAAGGTCAGGTTGGATTCTTTCTGTGTGATGTGAATACGCTCGCGGTAAAGCGTCTCACCGTACTGTTTGTTTTTACCGGGTTTGGCAAAGGCCCCGATGTCGATGTAATCATTGACAGGCACCTCAGTTTCATTTCCTTTGGCGTCAGCTTTGTACTTGTGCGCCTCAACTTTAATCGTTACTTCATATTTTCCATCCGCGCGCCTTTGGGCCGTGGCATCGAGCGTGCGGTTGGAGAAGATCGTTATGTCTTCAAACAAGTCTTTGATCAGATACTGCAGTTCAGGAGGCGTTTGCTCTTGTAACGCGTCCACCAGCGCGTGCGATGTTGGATATGGCGGCTGTGCGTAAGCATACTGCTGGATTACCTTGCGCAAAGCTCGGTTGACCGCCTCTTCGCCGATCATCTCTTTCAGGTAATACAGCACCACGCTCCCTTTACGATAGTGAATGTAGCCCTGGTTGGCCTCCACCGTAATCAGCGGACGTTCCTTCAGACGCTCCGCGCCGCGCGAGCGCAGGTAGTTGTCCATCTCGTATTTGAGAAATTTTCGCATCGTGTCGCGGCCGTATTCCTTTTCCATGACCATGAGCGCGGAATACTGGGCCAAAGACTCAGAAAGCATCGTAGCGCCTTCCATATTAGCGCCAACCACCTGGTGTGCCCACCACTGGTGCCCCATCTCATGCGCGACGTTGTAAAAAACAAAATCAATATCATCCGGCTTATTGATGTTGGCTATAAAACCAATGGACTCCGAATAGGGCATGGTCCCCGGGAAAGCCTGAGCAAAACTTGCCACGCGCGGAAACTCAATGATGCGCGCTTCCTTGTGGTAATACGGCCCAAAGTTCTTCGTGTAATAGTCCAGCGACTTCTTGATGGAGTTCATCATGCGCGGGACGTTCCACGGATGTTGCCTGTCGTAATAAACCTCCAGCTTGATGCCGTTCCATTCCTCGCGCGACACTTCATAGCGGGCAGACATGAACGAATAAAAATTCAAGGACTGATGGTCAAGCTTGTATTCGAAATAACGGCGCCCATTCTCCTGCCATTCCCGCAGAAGTGAGCCGGGGGCAATGGCCAGTTGATCAGAAGAAGTGCTGATGACTGTCTGCACATTCACCCAATCGGAATGGCCGCCGATGTATGTATCGCGACAATCGGCGTCGCAATTACGCTCCAGAAGCGGCATGAGATCGATTTCTTTTAACCCATACTTCTTGCGGTCATTCGGGTCCGTGAGCTGGCGATTCGCATCGTAACCGATGGCCGGCCCAATCCTATTGTTGAAAAATGTCCCATTCTGAACAACCTCAACCGTGCTCAGGCTGTTCTCAAAGCCGCGGTTCTTGCTCTTCACCGTAACGTGCATGGTACGGCTTTCATTGGGCTGCATTGGGGGATCGAGTTTGTATATCCGATAGTGGAGTTTTTGATCGTCTTTGCTGAGAGAAGCTCCGGGTATGTCGATGTCGTTTACATAATCAGGATTGACGGTGAAGTGAATTTCATCAATCGGCTGCGCAAACGGATTTTGGATCACCTGCTCGGTTCGCATCACAATATTCCGCGACGCCGGATAAACGTCAATCGCGTACTTCACGCTGCGGATGCGAGGTTGCGGTTTCTTTTCATACTGCTTGTAAGTCTTCTCGTAATCGGCCAGCAGTCTCTGCTGCGTCTTGGGACCGACAACGCGGTTTATGACCTCAGTGTTGTACCAGATCCAGCCACCGGTGGAAGCGAACGCCAGGAGGCACAGCAGTGTGGCAGAGATCCATCCGCCGTGGAAGCGCAGAGCGGCGTTGCGGCGTCTTCCGACCCAACGGTCCTGCTTGCCGCGGGGCCAGAACATCACGGTCAGAATGGCCAGCAAGCCGCAAAAAATTAGCCAATAAAGCGTGTACCAGTTCCATGCGGCACGAAAAGGCGCTTCGCCGAACAGGTCTGAGTAGATTACGTTTGGTCTGCCACTGAACTGGACCAAGTTGGTGACTATGTTCAGTGGACGCCATATCAATGGGGTTCCGGCAAGGAAAATAATATAGAAAAAATAGCCAAGGTACTTGTTAGGTGAAAGCACGTGAATAAAAAAGGCCAGTATGCTCAGAAACAAAAAGGCAGAAGCATCGCGCACCAGCAATTCATGCAGATACAGCCCCATCTGATAGCGATGGTAGCCGTGCCACGTTTGCACCGCAATGCCGCCCAGCAGCGCGGCCGTTTGCATCAACATCACCATAATCATTAACGTGAGCAAACGCGAGGCGTAAGACATCCACTCAGGAGTAGGCGTGGAATCAGCAATTTCGTCCATCCGCTCATCGCGATCTTTCCAGACCAGCACGCCGGCGTAGTAGGTGATAACGATTAAAATAAACGCGTAGAGCGTGCGCCGTACCAACTCCAGTATCCAGTAGGTGACGGGAAGAGTTTGATTGCCGTAGCCCTCAGTGGCGCTCAGGACAAGGCTGGGAATGCAATTCAAAAGTGACGCTACAGCAATCACAATAAAAAATGTGCTTCTCGCCATTCCCAGGAAGTGGATTTTGAACGAGCCCACAAATTTGGCCCAGGGCGCATCGTGCAATTGTGGACGGGGCAGCGTAATCGGGACCGGTTTGATCGCTTGTTCGGCAT
>JBAVUZ010000747.1:0-8293 GCA_049697035.1 Candidatus Angelobacter sp.
GTGCAGGGTGCAGTAAAGGAAAGGAGGAGCCATGGCTAACAAGCATGTGCTTTTTCGAGCAGAAGCCCGCGAGAAGGTCCTTCATGGAGCCGGCCTCATCACGGATGCAGTTCGTGTAACTCTTGGACCGAAATCCAAATGTGTCCTCATCGAGAGGAAATGGGGCAAGCCTCTTGTTTGCAACGATGGGGTCACCATTGCGAAGGAATTCCAATTGGCAGATGCGGAGGAAAACTTGGGCGCGCAAATGATGCGGGAGGCCGCAGAACGTACAGGCGAGGCAGTGGGAGACGGCACCAGCACTGCTACGGTTCTGGCCTATGCGCTCTATGCTGACGGTGTGCGCAATGTCGCTGCCGGCGCAAGCGCCATTGACATCAAACGTGGGTTAGATCGAGGACTGAAGGCCGCTGTAGAAGCTCTTAAAGGGCTGTCACGCCCGGTCAAGTCTTCGCTTGAAAAGGCGCAGGTGGCAACCATCTCCGCTCACAATGATGATGTGATCGGCCAACTTGTGGCCGATGCAATTGAGAAAGTTGGATCCGACGGTGTGGTTTCGGTTGAGGAAACCAAGGGCACGGAAACCACGATTGAGCTGGTGGAGGGAATGCAGTTTGACCGTGGCTTCCTCTCACCGTACTTCATCACCGATCCACAGCGGATGGAAGTGGTTCTGGAACAGCCGGTGGTATTGCTCTACGAGCACAAGATCAGCGCGATCAAGGACCTGCTGCCTTTGCTGGAGCAGGTGGTCAAGAGCGGAAGCCCGCTGCTGATCATTGCGGAAGATGTGGAAGGTGAATCATTGGCGACGATGGTTATCAACAAGCTGCGAGGCACTTTGCCGGTGGCTGCCGTCAAAAGCCCGGGATTCGGAGACCGGCGCAAGGAGATGCTGCAAGACATGGCCATTCTCCTCGGTGGCCGCGTTATCTCAGAAGACCTGGGAATCAAGCTGGAGAATGTCACGCTGGACCAATTGGGGAAGTGCAAGCGGGTCGTGCTGAACAAAGAAACGACCACCTTGATTGGCGGCGAGGGCAAGAAGGAAGAAATCGAGGGCCGCAAGAACTAACTGCGCAAACAGATTGAGGAGACCAAATCTGACTACGATAAGGAAAAACTGCAGGAACGCCTGGCTAAGATCTCCGGCGGTGTAGCGGTGGTGCATGTAGGTGCGGCGTCAGAGTCAGAGCTGAAGAATCGCAAGGAAGCTTTTGACGATGCGATCAGTGCAACCAGAGCTGCTATCCAGGAAGGCATCGTCCCAGGTGGGGGACTTGCGTTGTTAAAGCTCATTCCCTCGATTGAAGCCGCCGAACTTCATGCCGAAGGGGACGAACTCACAGGCCTGCGCATGCTCAGACGTGCACTTGAAGCGCCAACCCGCCAGATTGCAGAAAACTCCGGTGCAGATGGAGGCGTCGTGGTCGACAAGATGCGCAACAGTTCCGGGAATGTCGGGTTCGACGCTGCCAAGGGGGAGTATCTCGACTTGGTGCAGGCAGGCATCATTGATCCGACCAAAGTTGTACGCGTCGGACTGGAAAACGCGGTCTCGGTTGCAGGCGTGCTGCTCCTTGCAGAAGCTACGTTAACCGAGATTCCCGAGAAAAAAGAGGAGCCGCATCGGACGACCGGCGACATGGAATACTAAAACCGGGGATTCAGGTCACGATGTGCCCCAGGTATGAGGGAGCAGCTCGCTGACGTGACTCCAGTGCAGACGACAGCTGAAAGTTTATTGTTGAGTCAAGAGGAAGATCTCTTGTACTTTCCCATCAGCTCGGTCTGAGCCAGAATGTGCCCTTTCATCGCAGCCTCCAAATCGGATTTGCTGGCGCCAGCCTTCAGATTGACCTCACGATCAAGAGCGTACATGCGGAAGTAATAGCGGTGGGTCCCGGAAGGCGGACAAGGCCCAGTGTACCCAAGACGCCCGCCGTCATTCACTCCCTGGATACCAGCATCCGGAAGTCTCTCTTGCTTGGGAACGTTCTCTTCAAGTTGAGTCACGCTTGAAGGAATGTTGTAGACCACCCAATGCGTGTAGCCGCCTGGTCGCGGAGCATCGGGATCATGCATGATCAAAGCAAAAGACTTGGTACCTTGTGGAGTTCCGCTCCATGAAAGTGGTGGAGAAATATTGTCACCATCGCAGGTGAACCCCTGCGGTACGCTGCCTTCGGCTTTGAATGCCGTGCTCGTCAAATGAAACATGGGCGCACCTCTTTGATCATTTTGATCATCGGTTTGGGCCGGAAGGTTGGACAACTAAGTTTCCATCGCTCGGACTGGTGCCGATGGGAGTCATACTTACGTCAACCTGCAGAGACTCGCTCCAGGGGACCATTACGCCAGGCGACTACTGGAAATGTCTCTTGATCCGCAAACGATCGTTACAGCCTTGGACATCTGCAGACAGGAGGCCCTTGGCCTATCGTTGATCGGTCAGGCAACGTGTGACAGCGGTCACTGTCTGGCGGAGTTGAGGAGCCGACGATATTAAGAGGGATTTATATGAGTGCCATCGCAATTCCTGAAGTCGCGGCAGGAGAGACCGAAGACGAAGGCTGGTGAAATGTTGACCTGCGTGCCTATTGCCAGGGGAGTGCCGACAGGAAGGACGTCAAATGAAGTGGTCGTGGAAGATAGGTAAGTTCGTTGGAATCACCGTTTATGTGCACGCCACGTTCCTTATTCTTATCGCCTGGCTGGTACTGACGGAGTGGGGAGCAACGCACAGCGGTCGTGCCGTGGTCGGTGCAGTGCTTTTCATATTGGCGCTCTTTGCATGTGTTGTCGCCCATGAGTTTGGCCATGCCTTGGCCGCCAGGCGCTTCGGGATCTCAACACACGACATTACCTTGCTGCCAATTGGAGGTGTTTCAAGTCTGGAACGCATCCCTGACGATCCTCGCCAGGAACTGTGGGTTGCACTTGCGGGGCCTGCGGTTAGCGTCGGCATCGGGGTGATAATTCTGGTCGTGCTTTGGGTCACTGGTGCAGGCAGCCATTTAAACCAAATCGGCCCGTGGGGCAATGTTCCCTTCCTTGAGCAACTGCTGCTAGCAAACTTTGTTTTGGCGGTTTTCAATTTAATACCGGCGTTTCCTTTAGACGGTGGCCGCGTCTTCCGTTCACTGCTGGCCCGACGGATGGATTATTCCAGGGCAACCCGCATTGCCGCTAACGTCGGGCAGGGCATGGCATTCTTCTTTGCTCTTGCAGGCCTGTTCGGCAACCCCTTTCTGTTGTTGATTGCCTTATTCGTCTGGATTGGCGCCAGTCAGGAAGCCGCTTTGGCGCAGATGAAGTCTGCGTTGAAGGGGATCCCAGTCAGCGAGGTCACTGTAACTGACTTCAACACGATTTCAGCTTTAGATACGCTTGCTCGTCCAGTCGAATTGATGTTGCATGGAACTCAACAGGATTTTCCCGTTGTCGATGATGGTCGCCTTGTAGGAATCCTTACACGCCAAGAACTCCTTGGCGGTTTATCGCAGAACGGGCCAGATACGCCGGTTTCGCAGGTAATGCGTAAGGAATACCAGGTCATCTCTAGTACTGAAATGCTGCAGGCTGCTTCCGAGAAATTGCAGGGCACTAATGCTCGCGTTTTACTTGTTATGGAGAGAGAAAGGCTGCTTGGTCTGTTTACGATTGAAAACCTGGCAGAGTTTGTGATGGTTCAATCCGCTTTGCGAGGTGCAGCAAAGAAGGCAGGACCAATCCCTCAAGAGCAGCGCCCAGTCAATCGAGATGGTTCGCCGAAACTGATTGTTCGTTAGTGACGAATCGGTGGACATCTAATTGTTCAGTCGAACTCTGCTGGAAGCCCGTATTGCTGGCATGGCCGACCGTACTCCGAAACACCTGGCTTCGTGACAACGGCAGACTTGCCGCATAACTCCGTATTATCCCGCTACTCGCCCGAATGTAAGTGCGTCCATTAATGGATCGAGACGATTTTGCGGAAGCTCATCTGACAACAACAGTTAATTGATTGCTTGTCGGGCCCTTGTTGTTCGCATTTTCACGAAGACTTTGACTCCCATGCTATTTGTTGGGTACGTGTTCCAACGAAATTTTGCGAACGACACCTAAGCAACTCCGTCCTCGGAGCAGATTTTGGCGTCCCAAGCGCTGCGGGAGCACGAAAGTGACGTTGATTGGACCATAAGTGATTGAAAAGGTTGGTTAAATTGAATGGTCAAAATCGCGAGGGAACGGATTTTCATTCCCCTGTTCTATTCCGTTAGTTTCAGTGAATCGTTGTTCTTGATGCCGTCCGGTGGACAAACCGTGCTCGGCCATTCGATCCCATTCATGATCACATTTGTAATGTGGGCGGGGAGAGAGATTTACCAATTTTAGGTCTAAGTAAAAATATTTTGTTAAAAGACAGGTTTTCTCCTTGAACTCTCACAAGGATGAGGGTTAAAAAGCAATCAACTTTTTTCAGAGTTCCTGCTTTCAGTTAAGTGAAGTGTCTGCCCAGACGCTCCATGGAGAAGAGTATTGCCCCAAAATTTTATTTGAGTTGGTTTTGTGGAAAGGACTTTCTCCATGATGCAAGCCCATGCTCCGGCTTCAACGCGCAAATCCGCTGGCTATTTTCATCGCAATGGTCTTCTCTCTCAGTTGATGAGTGCGCTTCTGGCCTGGACCATGGTCATGAGTTCACTGCCGATCTATGCGACGGACCAGCCGCGCGCAGACTGGGTGCATTCATGGGACGTGAACTCCATCACCAAGCCAACAATGGTGCCGGCGCAGCATCGACCGGATCCCGCGATGGCTACGCGTCGCGCAATCGCAAAAACGGTTGCATCGCCGCGCCTCGCGACCAATCCAATAGTTGCGGCCCTTCATGCTCCCGCTCTTCCCGGCAATCTTCCTGGCGGCCAGGGCTCCGATCTTTTCTTGAACGCGTTTGGCGGTGGGCTGTTCGCTCTGCCCTTGCAGGCGCAGGATTCTCCGCTGGAAGTTTCAGTAGGCTTTGCCGATAACAGCTCGCCTTCCGCTAATTTCCCCGAGCCATGGAACGAGGCCAATTCGCTGGTGAGTTTTGTCGGTAGCGGAACCGTATATCACGCAGGCGCGATCCGTCTCGACAATCCTGGCAGCGTGCCGGTTACGGTGGACAGCGTAAAGGTTGATCTTGGCCGTCCGGGGCCTGTGTTCCAGCTCTGGCAGAACATTGTAGTTCCCGCCGGCGGCTCGGCAATTCTGACCCAAACTCAGGATGGAAACTTTAATACCAGCGCGTCATCGATCGTGGGCTGCGGCCTGCCGCTGGCGCCCGATGAAACCCGCATTCCCAAGATCACGATCACGGTTGCTGGAACCAGCACCGATTATCCCGATACGGCGCACGTGCTTGATACCGGGGGCTTTGATTCAAGGTGCCGCGGGAACCAATCCTTGCAGTGGCGATCCATTGGGACTGCCGGTCCCGAAAATCCGGCCGGTTCGATTCAGTTAATCAGTGACGGCGCGCCGCATGCAGTGGGGACCCAGGACACACTCACGGTCCAGGTAGAAGATGCGGGCAATCTGCCGCTGGCGAACGCGCCGGTTACATTGAGCGTGCTGAACGGTCCGAATGCGGGAAAAACATTCAGTGGAACTACCGACATGAGCGGCAGCGCCAGCATTGCTTATAGCAGTACATTGCAAGGCACAGACCTGATTACGGCTGCGGTAAAGAATGCCAGCAATGGAGTTATGCAATCACAGCAGGCATCCACCACCTGGGCCTCGGCTGATGTTTGTGTTGCGCCGGCCGCTCCCAATGCGGCTGCCAGCCGGTTAATCTATGTGGGACAGAACAGCATTGCCTTTGGCGGCGTTCTGCGCCTCGCAGCCCTGCTGACGGACGGAACAGGCAATCCGCTCAGTGGCCGTCAACTTTCTTTTGTATTTGCCGGACAGACCCTGCTTGCCAACACGGATGTCAATGGCACAGCCACGGTGACCGCATCGACGCTTCCAGTGGGAGCTTCGGCGGTTTCAATCAGCTACAGCGGCGACGCGAATTTTCAAACCACACAATTAAGCACCACAGTCAATGTTGTCCCCGCAGCCACGCTGCTGCGCTATACCGGAACAAATCTGATCACGGCATTGGGGCAGCAGACTGTCTCCGCGGTGCTGACCGATGGACTGGGGCAGGCAGCGGTGGCAGGGCGGACCGTCACCTTCACCATTAACGGCCTCAGCGCATCCGCGGTCACGGACGCAAACGGCGCGGCCACGGCCACCTTGAATTTTGCCACGGCGCTGCCAACCGGAGCGGGCCAATTACAGATCAACTTTGCCGGTGATGCCAGCTACCAACCCAGCAGCCGTGCCGTTCCCATCCAGATTTATCAGCCCATGCCATTTGTGATCTGGGGAGGTAACAGCGGAGGTCTGCGAATCGGCCAGCGTGTGAATTTCTGGGGCTCGCAATGGGAAAGCCAGGTCATCAATGGCCTGTATTTCGGCGCGAATCCATCATTCAAAGGCTGGTCTGGATCGGTGGCCTCGTTCACCTCGTGTGAAGCCAATGCCTCTCTCGCCACACTCGACATGGCGTGCTGGCAGGTCAAGCCCGGTCAGAGTTTCCCTCCGGATGAGGTCTTGCCTTCTTACATTGAAGTGGTTGTTTCCACGGTGATCGACAAATCCGGGGACACGGTGTTCGGGAACATAGCCTGCGGAGCAGTGCTTCAGGTGGACCACACTCCGCCCTACGGAGCGGTACCGGGACAGGATGGCTATGGCACGATCGCAGCCGTCAATGGCGACTGCGGAGGAATTTTCCCGCGACCGGCGGTTCTTGCTGCTTCTCAGCAACAGAAGAGCCTGGTGCTCCCTGCCGAAGACATTTCGGTCAACTACAGCATTGCCAATCAGGGCACGACTGACGCTACGGATGTAGTTCTAAATGAGAACTTCGACCAGGTCACGCCTGCCACGGGCAGCGCGAATCTGGGTACGATTGCTGCCGGACTCAATGCCAGCGGCAACTTCCCAGTTGCCATTCCCGCCATCAGCCCGCGCCAGGGCACGGAAAGCAGCGTGGATTATTCATCGCGCCTGGCGGCCCAGGATGGACGGCTGTTTACCTCTGAAGGCGAGATCAGCTTCAGCGATCCTTTCAGCCAACTGTACACGCCTCTCGACATTTCGTCATTCAGCCAGTTGACGCTGCCGCGTTTGACCGTGGGCGTATCCGGCCCCACATGCATTGCGCCCAGCGGCACGCTGCCGTATCAGGTCACGGTGGAGAACGTGGGCAGCAATACTGCAACCCACATTGCAGCCACACTGACGCTTCCCGATTCCACTACTGCTACACCATTGGTGGGAGACTTGACCGCTGGAACCAGGTTTGTAGGGACGGTGAACTGGCAAGCTCCGGGAGTCTCCGCCAAGTCAACGACAGAAACCACAGATGCATATCTGGCACGGCTGCATGCAAATGATGGAACCACTCTGCCGGCCGCAGTACTCAGTGCTTTGTGGCAGGATGCTTTGTCCGGCGCATACGGCCCGGTGGAGCAGCCCTTTGTCACATTGACACAGCGCATTCCAGTTGTCTCGACCACGGTTCCCACCACACAATCGCTGCTGCCGAACCAGAAAACGCAACTCAGCTTTGGCGTTTCCAATACCGGCACCGGTAATGCTGTTCAGGTCACGCTGCGCATCCAGCGGCAAGATGGGACCTTTATTACTGTCCCGAATTTCAGCTTGCCGGGTGGACAGAGCGCGACCACCACTGCCAACTACCAGGCACCGAGCGTCGCAAGCAAGGGAGTGGCGGAATCGGACACCGATTACATCAGCCGTCTGCAAGCATTGAACCACAGTTCCCTGAACTTGGATGGGATCCTGAGCTGGACCGATCCCGCTCAGAACATTTACGGGCCGACTGACAATCCGTTCTCTTTAACCGAGCAGTTGCCGATTCTTACAATTAGTCTGGCGGCGCCCGCCGAGATTACATCCGGCCAAACGATCACTTATACCGCGACGCTCACCAATATAGGACAGGCGGCAGCTTCATCAGTCAGCGCGACAATCACTCTCCCGAACGGAACGCAGCAGGCGCTTAACTTCGGCAGCGGCCCGATTCCGCCGGCCGGAAGTGTTACTGCCACAGCGAGCTATCCAGTTCCCCTGCGCCAGGCAAGCGGTCCCGTGAGCGCACAGGCCGTGGTGACGTGGCATGACGCTGCGGCAAACAGTTATGGTCCGCTGAGTTCATCCGCTACCACGAATGTGAAGCAGGCGAACCAGC
>JBAVUZ010000748.1:0-6044 GCA_049697035.1 Candidatus Angelobacter sp.
GGAACAACCTGGCCGTCCACGCGAACGCAGGCAGGCGCGTCGGTAACGAGCAGCAAGTCACTGCCGCGCCGCTCGACCAGTTGGACGAGCCAGCGGTTGAGTTCGCTGAGAGAGGGATCAGTCATTGAATGCACAACAAAATCTCACCACGGAGACACGGAGAAAACCAAAATCTTACCGCGGATTGACGCGGATGAACGCGGATTAGGAAATTGCCAAAATCGCCGGAATTGCCAAAATCGCCGTAATTGAAAAGCAAAACCTTGGCGCGATACACCCGACAACGGTGATCGTTTCGATTTCCGCAAGCTTCGCATTTCCGATGAGTGCCATCCGTGTTCATCAGTGGTGAGATTCTTGCTCATCCGATCACGGCGATCTCGCGCGATAACGGCGATTCGGCGATCCTGCTACTTGGGTTCTTTCAGCTTGAGCTTGGATTTGTTTTCTTCAAGAAAGGCGCGGAGATTGTCGGTTTGGTCCAGCAGCCGGGTCCATTGTTCAAAGTAGAGCGTGACCGGGAAACGTCCCAGGCCATAGACGCTGACGCCGCCTTTTTCGCTGACGCGGAATTCCAGCGATCCGGTGCGTTTGGTTGCGACCTGCTTTTCAAGTTCAGCAAGGCGGGCTTTCATTTCTTCATAAGTCGGTTCTGCCATGTGGGGTCCTCTGGGTTATCTTACAACAAGGAAAATCAAAATCTCACCACGGAGACACGGAGGCACGGAAAAAAGCGGGAAGGTCACAAGGGTTTGGGACAATGCAGGGCTAAGCCCAATTAATTTGCTCGAAGATGGAGCGCAGTCGCGAGCCTTTGGCGGGATTGATCATCTCGACAAAGCTGACTCGGCCTGCAAGATGCAAGCGAAAGTCAGGAACAGCGTCACGGTTCTGTGTAGCGGGACCAAAGCGAACGCAGTTGGTAAGAACAGCCTTGAGCCGGTCAAAGTCAGTCCGCCGGACATTCATGTGCTGGTTGACTACGACTCCCGCCAGATGCTGGCACACACCCTGGCGCATAATGCGCGTCTTGCGATGATGGACTTTGAATCCTTCTTCATCGGCGATGGCGGCAACGTGCAAAGAAAAGCGCACGATGCGCTCTTCGAAATCTACGCCGCCAGAAAAAGCGAGATCGTCTGCATATCGCGTGTAAGTAGCGCCCGCCGCTTCCGCGAGACCGGCCAGGCGACAATCGAGCCTGTAGGCACAGAGATTAGCAAGCGCTGGTGAAGTGGGCGCACCCTGCGGCAGGTGAGGTTGAAAATAGACGGCTTGCGTTTCCCACCGAGACTCCCACAGGTGGAATGGGTCTTCGCCGAATGCGGCGCGCGTCCAGATATCACGCGGAGTAATCGTGGTACACAGGCCTCCAATCAGGTCGGCAACGGACTCCGGGTAGCCCATGGTGCGGAACATGGCTTGAATTCTTGCACGAATAAAGGAAGGGAAAAAATCGCGGAGATCCATGCGCAGAACAACTCGCTTGTTGGCGTGAGGAGCGGCGAACGTCTTGATTGACCGTGCTTTTATAAAACCGTGGACGGCGGGATGAGCGGGAATCTTTTCGAGGATCTCTTTCAGTATCCTTCGCTGAATCTCTTTGAGTCGAGGTTTGGGTGCTTCAATCATGCGGACGTTGCCGGATTGTTTGGCCAGGACGCGGTAATGATAGTGCCGAAGCTTTGAAGAACTCTTTTTGTGTCCGAGACCTTTGATATCGGCGAACCATTGGAGTTCAGTGGGCATGATCTGAAGCCAGTCAGCCAGCGCGCCCACGGATTTGATTTGTGGTACCGGCCAGTTCCGGGCGGCAGCAACAGGCTGCATCGTCTGCGGTCCGGTGATGAAGTGGGCGATGGAGAGTCCGCGCTGATGCCGAGACAGGATGCGTTGAAGCTGTGAGTCGTGACGAAGGAATTGGACAACGTCACGATGGCGAGGACGAGGGCGACCGGTAAAGATCTTCAAATACCGTTTGGCCAGAGGGCGCAGCCAGCGCCAGGACTTTCCTAAAGCAAGATTTGTGCGAGAGACGATTTCTTCGACGGTCGGCGGGCCAGCGAGGAAAGCACTGGCGAGAATTCTTACGAGCAATGGGGCGGGCATAATCGATGAACGGCAGAATGCTCCAACCGGTCTAACCTGGCGTGAGCCTGTCTGCGAATCGAGCAGCGCCGCTCACGCGACGAAATCAAGAGTATTCACGATTCCCCGGGGTAACCCCGGAGAGGCCGACACGGAACCCGAAGATTCAATGCAAGCCGAACTTGGAGCACTCCGCCGCTGGGGAGATGATAGCAGCTTTTTTAGGGCGCTCCGCTGCGCTGCGCGCCAGCCTACGGCGTAAGGAAGTTCATGTTGCTGGTTGTGCGGTACGACCCGCCGGCGTCGGAGCTTATCGGCGAGAGAGCCAAGACGCTGGTGGCGGAGAAGGCGAAGCGGGAGCGAGCACTTAGCAATTAGCCATTGGCAATTAGCCTTTGTGTTCTGGAGCGCGCGAGAAGAAAAATTCTGTGTCGCACCTACGGCGCTCGACCTTATGTTCCCGCCTACTATCTCTGGGACGCATAACGATTGGCCAAATCAATAAATCGAATCAGGCACCGGTCTGCTAGCGCGGCGGAAGAGAAAAATTCAGTTTTGTTGACCTGCGACCACCCGTACTCGCGCGCACGTGACAGATCCGGGGAATACTTGGTCTCGCTGAGTCGGCGTGGTTGATTGATATATATGCGATTTACCTCGCCGGGAATGATCAGCTGTCCTTTGTATTCACTGATGACGAGCGCGCTGTTGTCTAAAGCGTTTGAAAATTCCTGATACCACGCAACAACCATGCTTACCCGCCCATCTGTCATTACGCAAGTTTGAGGGCGGCTTCGTTCCCTGAAATCCGAACCGCATTTGATATGTAGAGAGTTTTGCGTATTGATATCTGCGCAATGCTTTTCGATTTCCTGGAACAACAGCCGCACATTATCAAGAACTTTCTCGATCCCTTCATCG
This sequence comes from Candidatus Angelobacter sp., assembly GCA_049697035.1. Taxonomy (GTDB): domain Bacteria; phylum Acidobacteriota; class Terriglobia; order Terriglobales; family Acidobacteriaceae; genus Angelobacter. The sequence continues at coordinate 3,010 of JBAVUZ010000748.1, forward strand.
GAGTTCATTCGCGACTTATCGTGGCGGAAACGTTCTTCTTCCTTGAACATCTCTGCGCGTTTCATTGGAGTTATCGGCTGAGGTTGGCCCCCGTTTTCTTGAACGCGAGCTTTGATTGCCCCTACTGCCTGTTCTAATCCAAAATCGGAATAATTGAAGCGAACGTGAGTTTGAGGCAGCCAAATGGGGAGCGCACTTTCCCGGTCCAGAACGATAAAAAACAATCGCTGCCACCCATACGCAAGACAGGCTTCCTTGATTGCAGTCTCTTCAACTCGTGTCCAAGGTGTCTTGCCCCACGGGTCTCGGAAGAGAACGACCGTTACGCGAGAGTCATCAAAGAATGGCTTGCGCATCGACTCCATGCCGTCAGTTCCAGCAAGATTTTTCTGGTTTTGGGGAAAGAAGAATACTTGCAATCCTTCATTTAGCTTTTGGTAAATGGCCGCCGCGATTAATTCATCTTGAGAGAGAAAGGAAATGGCTACATCGTACTTTGGATCTTCAATTGGCATCTGCGTTCCCTTTGTTGCTTTCATCCTAAGGCAAAAACAATAGACAGCAACCTAAAAGATCACCTCACAACAAAGGCTATAAACACTGGCGCTGGGCTGTGCGCCGGCCTACGGCGTGCGGAAGTTTTTCCTTCGTGTGTCTTGCGGCACGACTTCGCAGGTCTCGGTCGCGCTGCTCCCTGCGGCTTGGGCGCCAAGTCATGCCCTGTTACGTGTCTCGGGACAAAAGGAATGAATGCTCGCAACAACCTGATGTAACGTACCTACGACTCTCAATCTCATTACTTTTTGGTTAACGTCATTCGCAGTAGGTCGTCCACTCTTGTTTCTTATCGTCATAATAGAACATTGACGTGCCACGCATTGTGGCAGCTGACGACACTTTACCCGGCTCCGGAATGAACTTGAATTCGTAGGTTACTTGTGCCTGCTTCGGAATTTCCTGATTAGTTCTGGGGTCTTGCGGGTATTCAACTTTAATGATCGATTCGATGTCTCTAGCTTTCCCGCAGTCATCGCGCAGAACGCTCTTGGCGCACATGGCACTTACCAGACTATCGTTGCAAGGCCATATTTGATGCACAGTCCAATAAATGCCCCAGCCGATTAGTCCGACAAAACAGAGACAAAAAACAAAACAGCCGATGCCCCAGGCAGTATCTTCAGACATCTTTCCGTAACCTTTCGAAAAGCGGACAGCATATTACCACAGCCTCAACCTAAAGGCTTCGCGTGCGGCTCGCCTTTAGTGTGACCTCCACCCCAGCACGCGAAGACCGCGCGTGCCGGGGACCCCGGTGCTAACTTGTGGTCGCGCCTCCGGTGCTTGGAGCTTCAATACATCAGCACCGTGTTAATAGATCAAGTGTGTTCAGGCGAAGACCGAAAATGTTTTCAAGAGAACTCCCTGATGCGGCATGGCACGGGATACCCTGTCGGGGTCCTTCCACTCGCCTCACTCGTTCCTCGCTCGGGCTCGGTCAGGATGACAGGGTGTTAGTGGCTTGGCTCAAATTGGCATTTTCGAGGGTGCGACCCTCCTTGCGGCGGGTTGATGAATCAAGATTTGCGGTTTCCAAGCCTTACCCAACACACACGGCTCCCTGCCCAAACGCGCAAAAGCGGGCGTTCTGGGGTCCGTTCGCATGCGCTCGCCTCAGTGGAAGGAAGCACTTGGCAATTAGCTTTGTGTTTCAATTGAAAATGGTTCGCAGGCTACCGCGAGACGGCAGCGGAGCAGTTCCCTCGCCCTTCGCGCCACGACTTTTGGAAGACCACGTTTTTTGTACGCTACGGCTCGGGATGGCAGGTCGTCGGGGGTGGCAGTCAGGCAGAACTCCCTGATGCGGCATGGCAAGGGACACTCTGTCGGGGCCCTTCAACTTCGCGCCAATGACCGACTATGGAAATACATCCTGGCGACGCTCCGCTCAGGGTGACAGGCTAGAAAAATATCGACAAACTTCAGGACACAGCCGAGGACGACTCCACCCCGCCACACGGAAAAGGCGCGCGCCGGCAACCCCGAGCTATGCCATACGATCCTTGCTAAGCCGCAAGTCTCTTGGCCAGAAAAACCTAGCTCGAAAAAGTGAATGGTTTCTGGGTCGGGGTTTGTCAAGATGTACTAATTTCCGAGCCAGTACTGTCCGAAAATCCTATTGACTGCCGTATTTTTTTCGCCGATAATGCGGAGCGAAAGACCGAGAGCGGCATCGGCGGGAAAAACCCTTGAAACGCCCGGAAAGGCCAGCAACCCTGCAGTCTGCGGGCCATCGTTGGGTCCACAGTTACCGCGGCCTCATGTGGTTTGAAAACAGCCCCTTAATCTGCGGGGATACGTGTGTTCAAACCATTTTCCACTTACATAAGACATGAAATGTTGTTTGCAGCGCCGATGTGCGCAAGGTCTTTAGAAAATAGACTTTGGCTTTTGGCTATTAGCTATTGGCTTTGTGTCTCCGTGCGAGGCGTGGTTGCGGCTACCGCGCGGCAGCGGCGGAGCCGGGCAAGTCAAAGACGCACTTAGCAATTAGCCATTGGCAATTAGCCTTTGTGTCGTCGGCTACCGCGAAGCAGCAGCGGAGCCGGGCGAGGCAATTGCCAGAAACGCCAAGATTGCCAAACATCGCCGGGATTGGAAAACCTTCAACACAAAGAATGAGGCTTTATATAAGGAGCAGCCGTGAGCAAAGAAGAGATCCTTGAATCGATCCAAAAGATGGCGGCAGAGCTGGGACGCGCGCCGAGCTTGCCGGAACTGAGAGACAGAACCGGGATAAGCCCGCGCCAGGTCAGGAGAAACTTTTTATCGTATACGGGCGCGCTCAAAGCATGCGGGCTGGAAAAAGGCGGCGCAGGATACACCACGCCAATGAACGCGTTGTTCAAGGACTGGGCCGAACTGACGCGCAAACTGGGCAGGGTGCCGAAAATAACTGAGTATGACATGTATGCAAAATACAGCTCCAAGCCGCTGCTTACGCGTTTTGGGACATGGGGCGATGTCCCGGCGGGGCT
>JBAVUZ010000749.1:0-3104 GCA_049697035.1 Candidatus Angelobacter sp.
GGCAAGCTCAAAATTGTTGCTGGCAGCCGTGAATGCAAGCCACGAAATCAGATTCCGAAGCTCAGATTTCGACCCTGGCCACGTCCACTGCGAAATAACGGCGCTGGAACCAAAAAGCCACGCTGACCAGCGCGATCATGACTGGCACCTCAACCAACGGTCCGATGACAGCGGCGAAGGCAACGCCCGAGTTCACTCCGAAAACGGCCACGGCAACGGCGATGGCAAGCTCAAAATTGTTGCTGGCAGCCGTGAATGCAAGCGTGGTGGTCTTGCTGTAGTCGGCCCCGACCTTCCGGCCCATCCAAAAGCTCACCAGGAACATGACGACAAAATAAATCAGCAAGGGAACCGCGATTCGCACCACATCAAACGGTAATTTGACGATCAGATTGCCCTTGAGGCTGAACATTACAACGATGGTGAAAAGCAGCGCTGCCAGAGTCAGCGGACTAATCCGGGGAATGAAGCGAGTGGTGTACCAGTCCCGGCCTTTTGCCTTCAGCAGGACGACCCGGGTGAGCATACCGGCCAGAAAAGGAATCCCAAGATAGATGAAAACGCTCTCAGCAATTTGTCCGATGGTGACTGCAACCACGCTCCCCTTCAAGCCGATCATCGGTGGAAGAACAGTAATGAACACCCATGCATAGACGCTATAGAAAAGGACCTGGAAAACACTGTTGAAGGCCACAAGACCGGCGGCATAGTCGGAATCGCCTTTGGCCAATTCATTCCAGACAATGACCATGGCAATGCAGCGCGCCAGGCCGATGAGTATCAGTCCGGTCATGTACTCGGGATAGCCACGCAGGAACGTGACCGCCAGCAGAAACATCAGGGTGGGCCCGATGACCCAGTTTTGCAGCAGAGATAAACCAAGGACTTTTCGATTGCGGAAGACCTCGCCCAGCCGCTCATACTGCACCTTGGCGAGTGGCGGGTACATCATCAGAATCAAACCCAGCGCGATCGGAATGTTCGTAGTGCCGCTCTGGAACCGCCCAATGAAAGACGTTGTGCCGGGGAGAAAGTGTCCAAGACCAACTCCCAGGGCCATCGCCAGAAAGATCCAAAGCGTAAGATAACGGTCAAGAAATCCGAGACGCCGGCGTCTTCCCGGCGTACACAGATCAGAACCGGCTTGGCTTGCTTCTGCGTTCATGCGGCCTCTATCTCCGTGCGGGCGTTTGTCGCTCGGGCTGTATGGAAATCAAGCCAGGCTTTAATTCGCTCACACTGCAAGCGCCATTCCTGATTGCTTCTTTGAGCTTCTTTGTGTCGGCCAAAAAGAGCTTGTCCTTCAGTGCAACCTTCAGATATGAAAGCAGGGCCTTATATTCCGGCTTGCTGTCTTTCATCAGGCGGTAATAGACCCTGTATCCAGCGCGGCGGTCAGCCACCAGTCCGGACCTTTTTAAATCCGTGAGGTGGCGCGAGACATTGGATTGCGTTACCCCGATGACATACTGAATGTCACAGCCGCACAGCTCCCCGGTGATCAGCAGGTTCATGATGCGAAGGCGGTTTATGTCTGCAAGACCTTTGAAATAATCCTCAACCGTTCCCATAGACCTCTCCTGGCATATTGACAGACAGCCGATGATGCTCCTAGTATGCCATACGTCTTACAGTCTATGCATTTATATGCATAAAGTTGTGGGCAATCAAGGCCGCGCGAAGATCGGATCTGTCCGGCCTTAAATAACGGATACGTGACTGCTGTTCAGGAAATGAGGTTCCATGGGAAAACCAAAAGTTCTGTTTTTATGCACCGGCAATTCAGCCCGCAGTCAAATGGCGGAAGGCTATCTTCGCCATGTAGCCGGTGACAGGTTTGAGGCGATGAGCGCAGGCATTGAACCGAAAGGGCTCAATCCGCTGGCGGTTGAGGCCATGCAGGAAGTTGGCATTGATATCTCTCAGCAGCAATCCAAAGACGTTGTGACTCTCTTAGGCCAGCATGTCCCTTACATCGTCACCGTTTGCGATAACGCAAAAGAACGCTGTCCAATTTTTCCGGGCGCATGGAAGTTCCTGCATTGGAGCTTTGAAGACCCGGCGGCAGCAACGGGCACGCATGACGAAAGGCTCTCAGTATTCCGCCGGATTCGTGACGAGATCGTTGAGCGAATTGAGCGGGAGTTCGTGGAGGGAGACATAACACAGAAGCGGGCCTGAAAGGCGAGGGTTTGCGTAATCATTGGGATTTACGACGATGCTGCCTGAGACTGTTTCGCCCGTAATCACATCCCGGGGCAGGACCACGCCCACATCCACCGTGGACGGCTTTTGGGCGTTGGCAAGGGCTGCCGAGAAGCCCGCAAAAACAATCAACAGCGCCCAGTTTGGGCTGCGCGAAGCCGACCCGGAACGCGGATGCACACAAAAAATCTTCTGGCGCTGCAAAAAATGAGTTTTGAGATAACTGCACTGGAACTCCCCGATGGAGGACTGAAAATTCTATTGACAAGCTCTGTGAATATTGTTAACAATAAGCTGTATGCATAATTCACAGTCCTTTGGGGAGGTGCTTAGTGGACCAGCCAACGTTGATCGGAATCTATGAAATAGCAGAGATTGCAAATGTGAGCCCGTCTGCAGTAGCGAACTGGCGAAAACGATTTCCGGATTTTCCGGCGCCAATTGTTGAGCTCAAGTCTGGCCCGGTCTTTGGAGAAAACCAAGTTAAATTGTGGCTGGCGAGGCGTCAGGCGAGTGATTCACCGGAAGCCGAGCTCTTTTATGATCAACTGGCCAGCAAGCGCGGGGACCCGCCAGAACTACGTGAAAAGGTGGAGGAAGTTGTAGAAAAGCTTCTGCAAGAGGCGACTTCGACCAAGCGCCCAGGCATCCTCTTGGGGAGAGTCCAAAGCGGTAAGACGCGAGCTTATTTGGGCGCCATCGCTCGCGCATTCGACAGAGGATACGATATAGCGATCATCCTGACCAAGGGTACAAAGTCTTTGGCAGAACAGACGTTCAGCCGGGTGAAGGAAGATTTTGGGGAGTTTGAAGCTGCTGATCAAGTTGAAATTTTCGATATTTTGTCAATTCCGGAGCTAACGCCCTATGAGCTAACTCACAAACTAATACTCATTGTG
>JBAVUZ010000750.1:0-3907 GCA_049697035.1 Candidatus Angelobacter sp.
CCACGCGAAAGCGCTCTGGCTGACCACGCTCCAGAAAATACTGGCGCGCCAGCTTGATTGCCGTCTCATTGGCTTCAGAGCCGCCGGAACAAAAATAAACGCGGCCGCCACGACGCATGTCTTCCGGCGCCAGTGCAAGAAGGCGCGTAGCAAGTTTTTCTGCCGTGGCGGTATGAAATTGTGAGCTGTGCGCGAAAGCAAGCTGCGAAGCCTGCTCAGCCATCGCCCTTGCGACAGAGGACAGGCCGTGCCCGATGTTGACTACCGCGGCCTGTCCCGCTGCGTCCAGATATCTTCTGCCGTCAGCGGCGGTAATCCAGCAGCCTTCTCCGCGCACAGCAATGGGATATTCTTTTTTAAGATTGCGCGGGAAGAGCCCTGAATGATTCGGCACGGCGTGGAGGATTTTAACAGAGCGCCGCGCGCGCTAGTCGACGGGCTCAAAGAGATCGCGGGTGCGATGCTCCATGATTGTATCGAGGCCGCCGATCACATATTGCTTGAAGTAGGGAGCGGCGCGATGGGCTTCCAGTGCGGCCGCGTCCTTATATTGCTCATAGAAAAGAAATTTGCGCGGATCTTCCGTCGACTGATGGCCGATGTACAGCACACAGCCCGGCTCCTTGCGGGAATGCTCTTGCAGAATGTGAATGTACTCGCGGCACTTTTGTTCGGTTCCGGGCTTCACCAGAATGTCAACCTTGAGAACGATCATTTAGCCTTTGCGCCTTTCAGCGGATCAGCTTTCGCTGGCGCATGAATGATTTCGGCTTCAAACTCCGGCAGCAGCATCGTCTGGTCACGCTCAGGGCCGGTGGAGACCATTCCGATTTTTGCTCCGCTCTCGCGTTCAATAAAGCGCAGATATTCCTGCGCCTTCTTCGGCAGATCGTCAAAGCTGGCCGCACCTTCGGTTGATTTCTTCCAGCCCGGCATTTTTTCATAGATGGGTTGCACCTGCTCAAAGCCGGTGGCCAGCGCCGGAATAGAATCGACCTTCTTGCCTTTGACCTTGTAGCCGACGCAGACGGGAACTTCGTCGAGCACGTCGAGCACGTCAAGCTTCGTAACTACCCACCAGTTCACGCCATTGATCATCTGCGCGTATCGGAGAAGCGGCAGGTCGATCCAGCCGCAGCGGCGTGGGCGTCCGGTGACCGCGCCGTATTCATTGCCACGCGCGCGTAGTTGATCGGCCAATGTGCCTTCCACTTCACTGGGAAACGGGCCGCCACCCACGCGGGTGCAATAAGCCTTGGTTACGCCGATAACATTTTGAATCGCGTTTGGCGGTACGCCGGTCCCGGTGGCTGCGCCGCCTGCAGTGCAGCTTGATGACGTTACAAACGGATACGTTCCATGATCGATATCAAGCATGGTGGCCTGGGCGCCTTCAAACATCACAGATCCGCCTTCCGCCAATGCCTGGTTGAGCAGCACAGCGGTATCGGCAACAAAGGGCGCAATCTGTTTGGCGGCCTCTGCGTATTCGGCATACATGCTGTCAGCATCGAGCGGATCGGAATTAAAAAGCGCATGCGCGATCATGTTTTTCTCGCGGCAGGCGTTTTCAATCGTCGACTTCAGCAGATTGGAGTCGAGCAGATCCGCGACGCGCAGTCCGCGGCGACCCATCTTGTCTTCATATGCGGGGCCGATGCCGCGCGACGTGGTGCCGATCTTCACGCGTCCGGGAGCGTTTTCAGCGCCCATCTCAATCATGCGGTGGTAAGGCAGGATCACGTGGGCGCGATTGGAGACAAAAAGGTTTCCATCCACCTGCACGCCGGCTTCACGCAGCATCTTTACTTCTTTCAGAAAGGCCAGCGGATCAAGCACCACGCCATTGCCGATGACCGAGCGGCAGCCTTTGCGCAACACGCCGCAGGGAACAAGCTGCAGGACAAATTTCTTGCCTTTAATAATGACGGTGTGCCCGGCATTATGCCCTCCGGCATAACGCGCCACCACGGAAAAATTGTGCGACAGTACGTCGACAATTTTGCCTTTGCCTTCGTCGCCCCACTGGGCGCCTACGATCACTGCTGTCCTGCCGCGCTTCACTGGAAATGCACACTCCTCGCCCGTAACGATTTTTCGCAGACTTAAAAGTAATCCTGGGAAATCTAGACGGGAAAGTTTCTGTTACCAATAGATTTTAACAGAGAAGCGACGGCTTCGGCAGCCTTGCGGATCAGTCTAATGGGGACGACTTAGTTACCCTCACGCCAGGTCTCGATTGGAAGAATGAGTTCATGACGAGGGCCAAGCTTTGCCTCACGAATAATCGCGCCGTAAAAATCTCGCACTGCCGTTATCGGGCTGGGCTTTGATAACGGCAAAGCAAACCTCCTCATGGCAGTGCGATAACCGATTGGAATTGGCGGGTGATCGGCCCAGGTGGAATTCTCTCACAAGAAGATCGCGCCCCATATTCAAGAGGGCGCGATTCCGCAATTCTCTGCTAATGGTCCTGGTTTACAAATTCAATGTTTAGCAAAATTCAACATCCAGTTGATCCCGAACTGGTCAGTGAACATGGCAAAACGCGCTGCCCATGGTGTTTCCTGCGGGGCCTGTTTGCTTTGACCTTTTTCGCTCAGAGCGGAAAACAATTTGTCTGTCTCCTGTGCCGATTCACACTGTATGCAAACAAAATAGTTGTCGCCGGCGTTGAATGTCATTCCCGGCATATTGTCTGAGGCCAGCAAGACCGCGGCGCCCTTGCTGATTCTGGCGTGGGCAATCCGGTCTTTAGAATCTGGTGGCACATTGCCGCCCATATCGCCAAACGTTATCAGTTGCAGTTCAGAGCCAAGGCACTTCTGGTAAAACGTCATTGCCTCGCGACAGTTTCCGTTAAAAATCAGGTAGGCGTTGATTTCCTTCATGATTCACTCCATTTTTAGGTTTGATGAATTGACGAATGAAAAGTCTTTTTGTTTGCAACACTAGCTCCCGAACGGGACAAAGGCACACAGTCGATTTTCGCGCAGCTACGGTCCTCCCCACAACAGTAAAGCCGCGTTGAATGAATTTCCGTCAGAGTTATACTTGCAGATGGGAGACTGAAAGCCATGCTCTCATCGCAACACCGTTTCCGCACTTTCCAGCCTGCTCCACGGTTGATCTTTCCTTGCCTGCTTGCGATTACCCTGCTGTTGAATGGATGCGGCATGGGCAGCAAAAATCCGCTGCCAATGGCCACAGTTGGCTTTGCCTTTGTAACCAATTCAGGTTCCAGCTCTGTTTCTGCATTGGCCATGGATAGTTCCGGCTCTCTTTCGCTCATTGCCGGTTCTCCGTTTCCGGCGGGCGCCGGCGCAGAGTTCCTCGCATTTGATTCGGTGCACAAGTTTCTTTTTGTGAGCAACCAGAATGCGAACACAGTTTCAGCATTTTCAGTAAATACCAGCACTGGCCAGCTTGCTGCTGTTCCCGGCTCTCCGTTTGCCACCGGCGCACGACCCACCGGGATTGCCGTTGATCCGGCGGGAAAATTTGTTTTTGTAGCGAACCAGGCGGCGGACAGCATTTCCGTTTTCAGCATCGGTGTAAGCGGCTCGCTGTCTGCCGTTGCAGGATCACCGTTCACCGCCGGCAATCCCTATGGACTGGCTGTGAATGCGGCGGGGACAATATTGTTCGCCAGTAATTTTCCCGATTCATCAATCTCCGATCTCAACAGTGTCTCCTCCTTCCAGATAGGAGCCAACGGCGCTTTAAATCCCATTACCGGATCTCCTTTTCCAACCTCAAGCACCGCAGGCTTTGCTTCTGCAATCGGACTCGCCACCGACTCGGCGGGAAAATTCCTGTTTGTTGGCGATCACATGGCCCAGTCCATTGTTCCATTCAACATCACTGCCACAGGAGTTCTGACCCCGGTTTCAACGCTGCCTGCTGC
>JBAVUZ010000751.1:0-2074 GCA_049697035.1 Candidatus Angelobacter sp.
GGCCTCGACCGTCTGATGCGTCATCTGAAAATGATTCCGGGGAATGTTCCGGAGAGTGTGCCGTGCACGCTTCTCGAGCGGTTCCTCTGGTTGCGTAGCGAACACGAAGGTTTCTGGTATCCAGCGGTCGCGGTGAACGATCGAGTAAAGTCCGGGTACAACCTGGGCGTCATTAAGGATTACGAAGGCCACGTGCTGCAAACGGCGATCAGCCCAGCCGATGGCATCGTTCTTTTCATCGTCTCGTCGTTAGCGATCAACCGGGGCGATCCTTTGTTGGCAGTCGGTGCTTGATTCCATAGTCAGAAATATTCTGACGATCATGGCTGGGGCGGAAATATCTGGATGGCGTAAGGGACGTTCGGTTGGTGCCGGGAGGGGGAGTCGAACCCCCAAGGGCCGAAGCCCGGCGGATTTTGAGTCCGCTGCGTCTGCCAGTTCCGCCATCCCGGCTCAGGTTGAAAGAACATTGATAGAGTAGCACACCGAAAAGCCCGATTTTGGGATTTCCTCCTTCCGCGTTACCACTGATCAGCTACTGATCACGAGGATCAGGAATGGGGGCATCGGGGAGGGTAAAACAAAACCCGGCGCTCGCGCACCGGGTTTCTTGATAGCCTTTATGGATCTCTTACTTCTGTGGGTTCGACGTACCTGAATTGTTATTTCTGCTGAGAGGTCTCAGTTGAGCGTTGGTGGCCAGCTTATAGGTGAGCTGGGTTTCCGCTGGAAGGTCCTGTTTCTTGCCAGTTAGGACCTGGGTTCCCGCGCCGGCGCCGCCGCCGAGCACCGCGCCAATAGCTGCGCCTTTGCCGCCGCCCATGAGGGCTCCCAGCAATGCGCCAACTGCCGCGCCGCCGCCAACGTACATTCCGGTGCGCTTGTTTGCGCCCAGTCCGCCGGGAGTGCCGCTGCCGGAACCGGTTGCGTCAATCAGGTACGGCGTGCCGTTTACAGTTACGGAGCGCAGGTCAAGATTGGTGTCTTTGCCGTCAGTGGACGGAACGGCAACCAGGCGAGCGCGCGATCCGCGAGGGATCAGAACGTTTCCTGAAGCGTCTTTTACGTCTTCACTTACGCTGGCGGCATAGCGTGAGTCAGCCGCTGGTTTCGCGGGGATGGAGGTGTCTGTTCTTACTTTAATCTCGGTGCCCGAAGGCAGATTCTGTTGTGCGTTGGCGCTGAATGCGGTCAGGCCTGCAAAAAGCGTGGCGAGTAATATGCGTTTCATCATGGTGAGCCTTCCTGTAGCTTCTTAGAAATGGATGCTCTCTCTGAACAGTGAGTTGCGCCTCTCTCACGCGGCAGAGCTGGAATTACAGAGCTGCACGCCAGAGCTGCCGCTTTCTGCCAGCGCCTGCTACTCTGGATTGCCGTAGCGATCGCATGACTCATTTGCTGATGATGCCCACCGCTGAGAATCGCCTTCGATTCAGGAATCGAACCGCACTCAACTTGAGATGGGAAAGGTTGTCACCTTGGGGTTCGACGAATCAAGGGAATCGGGCAAGGGCCGCAAAAAGACGGAAACAGCCGTTCCGCTTCGTCCCGGAGAGAGACTGGTGCGGAACCTTATGGAACCGCCATAGCGGTTCACGATCGTATTGCAGCTCCACAGTCCAAGTCCGGACGCTTTCTTTTTGCCGGAGGCGAAGGGATGAAACAATGTAGCGCGAATATCTTCCGGCATGCCCTGGCCGTCATCGGCCACCACCAGCCGGATGCCGCGCCGGCGGTGTTTTGACCAGTCGTGAGAAGCAAAGCCGTGAACAATGATTCGTCCGCCGTTGTTCACGCTTTCCAGCGCATTGGACAGCAGCGCGGAAACAACCTGATGCACTTCACTTTCCACGCCGCAGAATTCAAGGTCTTTGTCGCATCGGCTTTCCACGTTGACTTCACGCTGGCGCGCAGCCCTGCTGTGTTCCAGCACGGCATTCTCCAGGGAACCAGCCAGTTTAAAGCGGCAAGTCTGTTCTCCCCTTGAATGCAGCGTAAGCATATGGCGCGTGATCCGCTCAATCCGCTGGAAAGCTTCAGTTGCGGCCTCATGCAGCGTCTTCTGGTTAACATC
>JBAVUZ010000752.1:0-3291 GCA_049697035.1 Candidatus Angelobacter sp.
ATAGTTCGTCTCAAGCACGCCGGGGATATATAGAGGATGATGCGCCAGGCAAGCCGTGGCAGTCTGGGCATGAAGACTGTATGTAAATACAAGAGGCGCTGCGAGAAGGAGAAAGCGTTTGCTGCTCATGGAACCTCCGGGGCGAGGGATCTGGGCGGGCCTTGGGCTCGTTCGGCGCGCTAAACAAGCGGGGAGGAGTGTATCACACAGGATGGATGAAACAAGGGTAAGGTATGGTCAGGTTGACAAAAAAGCTGTATAGTTCGGGCCGTCCGGCGAACCTGAAATTTTAACGCGATCTTCACCAATCCACGGGACGACTCCTGTTTAATGCAGCTGCAGGACGTCCTCAGTTACAAGTCGCAGGGTCAAAAAAGAAAGGCTGCAGGGACTTCCACAGAAAAAGGAGAGAGCACTATGCGTCGGTTCGGCATTCGCTTTGCACTTCCGTTCTTGCTTTTTGCCGCAGTCTTGCTGGCTGCAACTACAGCCATGGCTGAAGGCGATCCTCACAAGGCCAAACACGTGATTGTGATCATGCAGGAAAACCATTCCTTCGATAACTATTTCGGCGCGCTGGCCTATGCGCCGGGCAGCCCATATCACAGCCCTAAGCGGGAAGACGGCGACGATCACGATGGCGGCTGCAGCAAAGGTGACCACTCCTGCGTGGATGGCCTGAGCTGCCGCGTGGATGCAGCGGGCAATTTTACCTGCCGCAATGCCAACCCCGACGACGACGGTAGCACCGTGTTTGCGTTTCATGATTCGCGCCGCTGCGTAGCTCCGGACCTGGACCACGGCTGGGCCAGCACCCACCGCGAAGCTAATTTCAACCATCCCAATGACACTCTTTTTCAATCGCTGATGGATGGCTTTATACTGATCAATGACAAGACCGAGCAGATAGATAATGGCGTGGAAAATGCCACGGACGACCAGACCATGGCTTTTTACAACCAGAATGAAATTCCTTTCTATTACGATCTGGCGCAAAAATTCGCAGTGAACGATCGCTACTTCGCTCCGGTACTCGGCCCCACGTTTCCCAACCGTTCTTATCTGATGGCCGCCACATCTTTCGGCCATCTCACGACGAGTGACAGCTTTCCGCTTCCGGGAAGCGGCGGCTATAAGCCCATTACCGGGACGATCTTTGATCTGATGGAAAAGAACGGCGTAACCTGGGCGGATTATTTCCAGGATGTTCCGCAGGGCGGCAGCTTCCGTCCGTTTCCAAGTCCTATCGATCCGCACTTTCTGCCGCTGCCAGTCTTTTTAGGTCAGATTGCCGGCTCGCCCAGCCTGCCGGCGTTGCCGCAGGTTTCATTCGTCGACCCGAACCTGGGCGTGCTGGGAATCACGAAAGAAAATGACGAGCATCCGCCTACGGACATCCAGCGTGGACAGGCTTTTGTATCGCTGGTTGTGAATGCGGTGCGCAACAGCCCTTTCTGGAATGACACGATTATCCTTTTCACCTATGACGAGCACGGTGGATTCTATGACCACGTACAGCCGCCTCGGGCACGCCAGGGACATGCGCCAAATCCCGATGGCATCAGCCCGGGCCAATGCGCTGATCTCTCTAATCCTCCGCTGAGCCTGCAGCCGGGCAAGGGCGCGGAGTGCTCCTTTAATCTGCTGAGCGCGACCGATACCACCACGAACGACGCAGCTGATTTGTGCCCGCAGTTCGCGCTCGATCCCACGGGGCCATTTCCTGCGGCATGCGCCAACTTTGATCAGTATGGCGTGCGCGTGCCGTTTGTGGCGATCTCACCGTTTTCAAAACCAAGCTACGTTTCACACACGGTCGGCGACCATACTTCGATCCTGGCGCTGATCGAAACCATTTTCATGACGCCAGCGGGCACCCAGCAAGATGACGATGATGATGCAACGACGCACCCTTATCTCACCAAACGCGACCAGCATGCCAACACCCTGCAGGATATGTTTGACTTCAACACGTCACCATCACTGAACACAAAGATTGGCGTGGCTCTGCCGCCAGCGCAGGATTGCACGCCGACGCGGTAAGTTTCCCCCTCCCTGGGAATGGGTCCGGCTTAATGCCGGGCCCTTTTTTTCGGCACATCTTCACGGCTTGATTTTCAACAAATCTAAACCTCTCATTCACAAGCCGTTAACAGGCGCAGCCTAGAATCGCTCATGGCTTCTTTGTCGATCAAAATTCAAGTTCCCAGGAGGCTTTATGCGAATCCCCGCCGTCTATTCATTCATCAAGCAAATTGCCGCGAAGCTTGACGAAAAACTTGCCGTTCGCATCCTGTGCTTGTTCGTTCGATAGCAGTTCCTGCCCAGCAGCAACTCGGGCAACGAAAAAGTAAGTGCATCAAACATTAACCTTCCATTCACATTCCTTTAAACAACGCGGGCTAGATTGGCCCGTGTTTCTAATTGATCGCTTCATCGACGCACAGTTCACGTCCCAAATGCCTACCAGAGCAATTCCCAACAGAGAGGAAATCAAAGAATGAGCTTGAATGAGTGTCAGTTGCATCCGCTAACGAGAACCTGCGGAACAGCAAAGTGGCTTTTATTGACGTTTCTAGTGTTCGTCCTCGGGGCGGCCATAATCGCACAAGGACAGCAACGCTCCAGCAACGATGGTCCCGAAAACGGGCAGGATCGAGACAAGTATGCAATCGGCCTATGGGGCGACCTGCCTTACTCAGACGTGCAGGCGCTCACCGGAGTTCCTAACCTGATCGCGGACATGAACCAGCAGGAGCTTGCGTTTACGGTTCACGATGGCGACCTGAAAGCTGGCAACGGCACGCCCGGGTCAGTCACGCCAACCACTTGCGTTGACGCTTTGTACACACAGGCCCTGGGATTTTTTAATTCATTGAAAGCTCCGGCAGTCTTTACGACCGGTGACAATGACTGGACAGACTGTGACCGGCCTTCGAACGGCGGATTCTCTTCTCTTGAGCGACTTGACCATGAGCGCGCCTTGTTCCTTAGCACGCCATTCTCGCTTGGCCAGCATAGGATGCGCATGGAAGTGCAGTCGACGCCGCTTTGCCTGGGCGTGAGCGGGCCTGTCCCGTGCGTGGAACATCGCCGCTGGACGGTAGGTGGCGTGACCTATGCGACGCTCAACATACAGGGATCGTGCAACAATCTATGCGATACGAATCCCGATCTTCTTGAGTTTGCCGCGCGCAATATAGCAACCATTGCCTGGATGCAGGAAACGTTTGACGTGGCCACGGCACGCGGATCGGCGGCGGTGATGTTCATTTCGCAGGCTGACCCGGG
>JBAVUZ010000753.1:0-3370 GCA_049697035.1 Candidatus Angelobacter sp.
GTTCTTCCTTCAACGGCAAACCCACTTCGCACGACCATTGTTTATGACGACACGGCAACCGATCTGGCTGCGGCACGCGAAGACGCTGGCCAGCTCTGGATTACCACCGCCGACCTGAAGCGGGCCACGCGGTTTGAGGTAAAGCCGCAAGGCGTCTGTCGCGACGAACTCTGCTTTCCGCTGCCCAAGGCCAAACGGGACACATTCATACACAAAGACACAGGCCAGTCCAAGTCCAGCGAAACCTGGTTCAACATGACGGCATTTGCCCAACTCGTCCACCAGCCCGTGGCGCACGATGCGGCAATGGCAACTTGGTATTTTGGGCTGCGCTCAGACCAGCGTCAGCAGCTCAGCTCACTACAAGCGCCGGACTTTACGCTGCCTGATCTGCAAGGCAAGCCGCACCGGCTCTCTGATTTCCGCGGCAAAAAAATCCTGTTGGTCACCTGGGCCAGTTGGTGAGGGTGCCGCTTTGACCTGCCAGGCTGGCAGGCAATCTACCAGCAGCTAAAAGACAAGAATTTTGAAATCGTCTCCGTGGCGCAGGATACCGGCGGAGCCAAAGATGCCGGGCCGTGGATTGATCCGTTGAAATATGTTTCAGCCAAGCCTGATCTGCCGCCAGCGACGATTGAGACCGCGAAGAAAATCGGGCCGCTGAGCTACACAGTGCTCATCGACGAAAAACACGTGGTCTCCAAGCTGTACAACATGGTGAACGTGCCAACTGGCGTGTGGATCAACGAGCAAGGGCGCATCGTGCGTCCCAATGAAGTGGCGTTTGTTGACGATCGCTTCAAGAATTTCACCGGCATGGATTCTGAGCCGTATCTCAACGCGCTGAAAGACTGGGTGGAAAAAGGCGACAAGAGCGCGTACGTGATGAGCGAAGACCATCTACGTGAAAAGCTTACGGCGCCGGCCCCCAACATTGCGCAGGCCGCCGCTGAGTTTGGCCTGGGCGAACAGCTTTATAAGTCCGGCCACCAGACAGAAGCGATTGCGCATTTCAAGGAAGCACAGCGGTTGAATCCGAAAAGCTGGAACTACAAGCGCCAAGCTTATGCCCTGACAAGCGAGAAAGATTACGGAACAACGTTCCGCGATGAAGTGCAGAAGATTGGCGGGAGCAAGGTTTATTATCCGCCGCCGGAGTTGCCGGGCGAGAAGAAGCCGGATTAACCATAAAGGACACAAAGGTACGCAAAGCTTTTGGGTTTAGGATTGTTTTGGCTAATTGCCAATTGCCATTTGCTATTTGCTTTACCTAGCTGGTCATCCGGTTCTTATGTGAGCGCCAGAATTCCTGCACCAGGAAGCTGATGCTGGCGGAAAGCATTGTGCCAAGGATGCTGAAGACGAGCGTGATCCCGCTCTTGGGCAGCGGATGAGAATCAGGCGTGGACGAAGCGTTGGCCGCCAGAGGAGCAGTTGTGGCGCCTTCAAAATTTACGGTCAGCGCATTGCGGCGCGTGGCGTTAATCTGCAGAATGCTTTCGTGGTCGGGAGTAAAGTCAGCGGCAGCGCTACGCGCCTGATCAAAGCCTTCATTCGGGGCGCTGATGCGGACCTGCACCACGTGCTTGCCGGTGGGAACGTCAATCACCCTGGAAAAAATCTCCGGTCCGGACTGGCCTTTGGGCAGGATTCCCAACCGCTTTTTGGAAGCAACATTTACGTTGTTGCTGTAGACCACCGAACCATCGACGAGGACGGAGAGTTGTGCCGAGCGAAAACTATGCTGGCAGATGATTTGCAAATGCGCCTGTTCGGCAGGCACCAGCACGTAAACAATAAAAATGGCGGCGATGAGCAGCACAGTGATGACGCCATAGCGCGTCCACCGCGGCATCTTGCGAAAACGCAGTTGCAGCGCCCGCCAACGTGAAAGCGTGGCGGCATTGTCCACAGGCACACTGGTTTGGATTTGTTCTGCGTGATCTTGGGCCGGGGCCAGGGACATATTGGCGTTATTTTGTCCCAGACCCGCATGGCAGAAAAGTTACGAAAGTCAGAGACGACAGAGATCACGAAAAAAGGGCCGGATTTCTCCGGCCCTTTCGCGATGCGGTTCTAACGCTATTGGACGTTTACATGAGTAATGCGCGTGGCCCAATTGCCCAATGATCCGCGCGTATTACCGCAAGTAAAGTTGGTGGCCACGTAAGTAGCCAAATCACAGGAATTTGCAATGTATTCTGAGGCAAACCAGATTGAGTTTCCGTCCACGGCGGCTGCGCCATAGTCGCCCCAGCGAGGACGGATTGGGTTCACTTCAGGGAAATAGCCGCTGAATCCATCCTGACGGGCTGCTCCCTCAGCGGCAATGTGCACATCACCCGCACCGACTTTGGCGTCGAGCGCAACATACCCGGCGCTTGGATAATGATCGTTGCCGAGCACAGTGAAACCAATCACGCCACGTCCGCTGGAATTTACGCCGATGGCCGGATAGGTGACATTATTACCAGGAAGAGCGATGATGCCCTGGGTAGTTACACTCGCTGACGCTCCGCTGGGATGCAGTACAAAGAACGCGATACCGGCCTGGTTAGCCCCGTTCACTGTGGCAGCGGTATCAAGCGCGCCCCACAGTTTGCCGTTCGCATACCAAACCTGCTGCATGCGGGAATCATTGCTGGGCGGTCTTGTGTCCGGATTGGAGAACGGACCGCCAGAAGCGACCAACAAGCGCCAGCATCCCAAGTTGGATCCAACGGGAACGGTGGTATCTGCAAGGCACTGCCCCAGCGGGAACGGACCAGCCTTCTGGAATGAACTTGAGGGAATGGCATAAGTCTGAGTGTTGACTGTTCCCGTAATCAGGTTCACGGCAGGGCTTGCGCTGTTCAGCGACTGCGTGTTCGTGAGCTGCCACGTTACCAGTTCATTGAAAGAGCGGGTGCTGGAGAATATAGCCAATGAACTCAGCAGGAATTCTGTTCCGCCGTTGTCAGTCCGGAAGTCGGTGCCCGGAGAGAGCGCCGGAAACACGGTGAAGCCCTGAACTCCGAACGGCAGCGTGGGCGCCAGCGCCGTGGTATCAAACTGCACCACGTTGGCCGGGCCACCGGAGATCAGCCCTTGTTTGGAAATCGCATAGATCTGCGCACCATGGAACTGTCCAGGGGTAAATACATCAAACTCGTTGGTGGTGATATAGAGCCCATTCGCATCCATGCCGATGTGCGGATAATCACCCAGACATTGCGAATGTATGAGAGTGAGCACTCCATTGATTCTTACCCGGGCCTTGCAGTTGTGATCCGGAGTGCCGTCAGTACCGTCATTCTGGACCGGCAGATGGAAAACCGTCCAGCCGCCAAGCGGGTTGGAAGTATTGCTCACCGCGATATCGAAATGGTTT
>JBAVUZ010000754.1:0-16525 GCA_049697035.1 Candidatus Angelobacter sp.
CTGGAAGAGCATTTCGATCTGATCTTCCGCAAGACAGCTTGTCTGTTTTCTGTGTCAACACGGCTGGGAGCGCTGATCGGCAAAGCGACGGAAGAGCAGGAGAGCGGCCTGGGAGAATACGGACGCAACCTCGGGCTGGCATTTCAGATCGTGGACGATGTGCTGGACCTGACTGCTTCAGAAGAAGTGCTGGGCAAGCCGGTGGCGAGTGATCTGCGCGACGGCAAGGTCACAATGGCGGTGATCCACGCGCTGCAACATTGCACAGTGCAGGAACGCAAGCTGGTGGAGACGGTGCTGGAAGAGCGCGCGTTCGTCAGCGTGAAGCATGAGCAGATACTTGAGATGCTGAACCGATACGGGTCCATCCCGTACGCGTATGACGCTGCGGCCAGGCATGCTGAACTGGCACGGAAAGCGATTTGCACCTTCCCGCTTTCTGAGATCAAGCGGGCGTTGCTCTCGATTCCGGATTTTATCGTCGAGAGAAACAGTTAGCTGGGCGGTTGCGCAGCAGCCTTGCCGCCATGTTGAGCGTGCCGGCCCTGGGCTCATATACTTTAACTGGAGAATAAATTTTGGCTCTGTCTGTTTTAATCGTTGATGACGAACAACTCGCGCGGGAAGAGTTGAGCTATTTGCTTAAGTCCATTGACGACGTAACCGTGGTGGCGCAAGGCCACAACGGGATTGAAGCCGTGAACCTGGTCAAGGAGTTTTCTCCAGATTTACTTTTTCTTGACGTGCAAATGCCGGGGCTGGATGGATTCGGGGTTCTGAAAAAGTTAATCGATAAAAAAGTGGCGCTTCCGCAAATTGTCTTCGCCACGGCCTTTGATCAGTATGCCGTTAAGGCCTTTGAAGTCAATGCGGTTGACTACATTCTTAAACCTTTTGATAAGAAGCGCGTCAACGCCGCGGTCGAGAAAGCTCGCAAGAAATTACAGGGCGTCCCCCCCGACCAGCAACGCCTGGACACGCTGGTCAAGCTCCTTGAATCGCAGCGTCCGCAAAATTCCAAAGTACTTCTCCGCAGCGCCGGACGACTCCTGTTAGTCGACCAGAAAGACCTCTGCTTCGCCTCCATTGAAGATGGCATCATCAGCGTGGTCGCCACCAACCTTGAAGGCCAGTCCAACTGCCGCACACTTGAAGAATTACTTGAAGGGCTTGATCCTGATACGTTCTGGCGCGCGCATCGTTCTTTCGTGGTCAACATCAATCGGATCAAAGAAGTTGTGCCCTGGTTCAAGAGCTCATACCAGCTCCGCATGGATGATCGCAAGCAAACTGAAATTCCCGTCAGCCGCGCCCAGACCAAACGCCTTCGCGAACTTTTCGGTCTCTAGCTTAAATCCGCATTTCCAGCTTGCGTGAGCCGCGCAGCAAATCGATCCATTCTTGTGTCCAATGCTTCATGTCTTGACGATCCTTACTCAGTTTCCTCATGTGACGGCAGTCACAGCCATCTCCTGATAATCGGAATGTAATTGAAGATGCCTGCATGGTCATATGAGCATGCGGATGTGGCAAATGTTAAATGACACCATGACCGAGCTGGTTGCAAAGCGCTTCCGTGCGCTGGGTGAGCCAATGCGATTGCGGATTCTTCAGGCGCTGGAGGACGGAGAAAAACCAGTCGGAGAAATTGTCGATCTTCTGGAGGCAAGCCAGCCCAATATTTCCAAGCACCTCAAGGCGCTTTGCCAGGAAGGTCTGGTGAACCGAAGGCGAGAGGGACTCAACGTCTGTTACAGCATTGCTGATCCCATGATCTTCAAGCTCTGCGCGTTGATCTGCCACAGCGCTGTCCAGCAAACCAGGGCGCAATTAGCGGAATGGGACGCTCCCTCCGGCACGGGGGATGAACAAGGCCAAAAGAATCTCTTAGAAAGTTAAGTAGTGGATCAGAAGCTATCTGATCGCATAACGGACGGCTGGAAGCGCAAGAACATACGTTGCTGTTTCGCAGTTTTCCTGAAGGAGGTAGTTATGAAAAGAAAGTCATTGTTGTTATTACTGGCGCTGGTGGCCACTGTTGCCCTGGCGCAAACTCGAGGCAAGGGACAAGGCCCCATGTTTCGTTATGACCCGAGTACCGAAACCACGATTACCGGAACCATCGAAGAAGTTCAGACGCTCGATTCCATGTGTCAGTCGGGAACGCACCTCACGGTGAAGACCGACAAAGGAAACACGGAAGTCGCCCTTGGCCCAACAAAGTTTCTGGCCGATCAAAAGCTTGAGTTAAAGAAAGGCGACCAGGTCCAAATTGTGGGAGCCAAGACAAATACCAGACGCGGGGAGATGTTTGTGGCCCGCCAGATTACCAGCAGCGGAAAAACCGTGACGCTAAGAGATGACAAAGGAGTGCCGAGCTGGCCAGCCGGCACATGCCGCTAAATGACAAGAGGAGTGCGTCGCAGGACGCATTCCCTTTTTTCATCTGCAAGATCGTCATCAAGAAATGGAGCCTCCCAGCATGACCCGTTGCAAGCCAAGTTCAATATCGATATGTGGCAGGCTCCTTCCGCAAGAGGTAAGGAGCTACGGGTCGGTTTCGCGATGCTCGGCCAGTTGCCACAGCAGAAAGAAAAGGAAAGCAGAGCACCGCGGGGAAGGCTCATGAGAAGTAATTTCATTGCTGCGATGATTGTGTTGGGACTGACGGTGGCAGCCGTCGCTCAACAGGAAGAGCCTCTATCACTGCAGCAAGCAGTTGCCATCGCACTGGAACGCAATCCACAACACAAGGCAGCTCTGGCTGAAACCCACGCGGCCAAGGCTGACGTGAAAGAAGCACAGTCTTTCTTTTTTCCGCGAATTACTTTCTCTGAAGCAGCCACACGCAGCAATGATCCCGTGTACGTATTCGGGACCAGGCTCCGTCAGTCAAGGTTTACCGCCGCGGACTTTGCGCTCAACCAGCTCAACAATCCCAAGCCGGTTGGGAATTTCGCAACCCGCTTCGGCGGCCAATGGAACATTTTTGATTCCTTCTCCACCACCTTCAACACACGCAGGACAAAAGATTTGAAGAGCGCCGCGGCAGAGCGGCTGGCAAGGGCAGATCAAGTGATTTTGTATCGCGTGATCCAGTCATATTACGGCGTGCTGTTCGCGAAGCGGCAAGTGGAACTTGCTGAACACGCCGCCAGCACTGCACAAGCGGTTGCGGAGCAAAGCCATTCCCGCTTTGAAGCCGGCACAACGGTCGAATCGGATTACCTGGTGGCCCAGGTAGATGTTGCATCCCGCCAGCAGGACCTCGTACGCGCGCGCAACGCACTTGCCCTGGCGGCCGCGGAACTCGACGTTGCCATGGGAGTTGTTGCCGATCACAGCTATCGACTGACTTCGGAACTGGCCGAACGCACTTTGCCTGCGGTGTCGTTGACCGAGTCGGATGCCCTCGCGCTCAAACAGCGGTCTGATTTAAAGGAAGTCGCGGCAATCATGAGAGCGAACGATGCCGGACTGCAGGCGGTGCGGGGCTCCTACGGGCCGCGCATCAATGTGTTTGCCACCTCAGAGTTAAACAACGTTTCTCCTTTCAGCAATGGGAGCAACAACTGGGCCGCTGGCGCGGAATTGCAGTTCGATATTTTTTCCGGCGGCCAAAAAGCGGCTTCGGTTGACCGGGCGCGGGCCAACGTCGAGCGTATGCAGGCACTGAAGCAGAGCGCAGAAGACGGGATACGCCTTGACGTTCGCCGCGCTTATTACGACTACGACAGCGCACAGCAGATGCTCTCCGTAACAAAAACAGCGACTACTCAGGCAGAGGAAGGCCTGCGAATCGTGACCAATCGCTATCGCGCTGGAATGAACACCATCACAGACGTGCTTCGTGCTGAAGATGCGGCGCGCAATGCGCGCACCAACTATTGGCAAGCCGTCTACCACTACATTGTCAGCTATGCCTCGCTGGAGTTGGCGACAGGCTCACTCAATTCTCAATCGCCGGTGGTGACGCCATGAAATCTGCAAAATTACTTCTGATCGCATTTCTGGCCGTCCCTCTGGGAATTGCGGGATGCAGCTCTGGCCGTATGGTTGTAGCCAAAACGCCTGAGACCGCTCACGGCCTCACTTTAACGCAGGTGCAGGAGAGGCCTACACAGGACCTGTTTGAAGTTGTTGGCACGGTCCGCGCCTTACGAACTGCTCCGATTTCAGCAGAGATCATGGGACGCGTGACCTCGGTCAAAGTCCAGGAAGGCGATCGCGTGAAGCAAAGCGAAACACTCCTCACGATCGAGGATGTGCAACCGCGAGCAGGGCTGGAACAGGCGCAAGCGGCTCTAACCGCTGCCGATCACGAAGTGGCATCGGCGGAATCCGAGCTTACTTTGGCCCAGTCCACATTCGCACGTTTAAACAAGCTGCACGAAGAGAAGTCGATCAGCCCACAAGAGTTTGATGAGATTAAAACACGCGTGCAATCCGCGACGGCCCGGCGTGATTCCGCAGTCGCCGCCCGTGCTCAGGCAGCGGCAGGATTGCAGCAGGCAACTATCCTGCTGGATCGCGCGCGCGTTCGGGCGCCTTTTGACGGCGTGGTGACAGAGCGGCATATCGATCCTGGTGCACTGGCTTCGCCCGGCTTGCCGTTGTTGACCATAGAGTCTGCAGGGCATTACCGGCTGGAAGTCAACGTCAACGAAAACGATCTTAAGTATGTGCGGCTCGGAGCGTCTGTCCCTGTTTTGCTGGATGCTTATGAGGGAACGCCGATGATCGGCAAAGTCGTCCAGATAATTCCAGCCGCTGATCCCGCCAGTCGCAGCTTTGTCGCCAAACTGGAGTTACCCGCAAACGCGGGCTTGCGCTCAGGGCAATTTGGGCACGCTGAATTCGCGCGTGGACAAAGGAAAGCCATCTTTATTCCGCATACCGCAGTTCTGGAACACGGCCAACTTCAAAGCGTATATGCCGTTGATGACAACAATGTTGCTGCTCTTCGGTACGTAACGCTGGGCAAAGCACGGGCAGCGGACATTGAGATTCTGTCTGGACTCAACGCAGGAGAAAAAGTGGTCTCTGATCCTGGCGGACTCGATCTGGCAGGGAAGAGAATTGAGGCGCGGTGATGAATGGTCTTCGCATGGCCGGACGGATCGCGCTCACCTTCATTGAATCGAAGTTGACGCCGCTTGCCATTACCGCCGCGCTGCTTCTGGGTGCGGCGGCCATCTGGCTGACCCCGCGCGAGGAAGAGCCCCAGATTGTTGTGCCTATGCTTGACGTTATGGTGCAGATGCCCGGGGCTTCACCGCAGGAGGTGGAGCAGCGCGTCAGCATCCCTATGGAAAAGCTGCTGCGTGAGATTCCGGGCGTTGAATACTTGTATTCGATTTCTCATCCCGGCATGGCCATTGTGATCGTTCGCTTCTATGTGGGCACCACGGAAGAAGACGCAATCGTCAAGACATACAACAAACTGTATTCGAACTTTGACAGCATCCCGCCGGGTGTCTCGCAACCCATCATTAAAGTCCGCTCCATAGACAATGTTCCAATCCTTGCCCTGACACTCTGGGGGTCGAGATCTGGCGCGAAGTACGATCCTTTCCAGCTACGCCAGATTGCCGCCGAACTTGAGCACACCATCCAGCAGGTCAATGACGTTTCAGAAACCAATATCATAGGAGGGCAGAGGCGAACCGTTCGCGTTGTCCTGGATACAAGCAAGCTCGCGGGATACGCCTTAACGCCCGCCCAGGTCGTCAGCCAATTGCAGTCTGCCAACTCTCGTGGCAGCGCCGGCAGCTTTGCGCACAACAATCGTGAGTTTCAGGTAGAAGCCGGAAACTTCTTCACTCGCGCGGAAGATTTGCAGCTGGTTGTTGTAGGTGTTCACAACGGTCGTCCTGTGTACCTGAGAGATGTGGTCCAGAGAATCGAGGATGGTCCGGCCGAACCGGCAAATTATGTGCTGTTCGGCAATGGCGCAGGCACATCCCGCGCGACTCAGCAGGCGGTGAATGAGCAGACAGGCGGCGAATTTCCTGCTGTAACCATCACCGTGGCCAAGCGCAAAGGAACGAATGCCACCATCGTGGCGCAGGGCGTTCTCAAGCGTTTGGAGGAACTACGCGGCAACACGATTCCCGCAGACCTGAACCTTACCGTCACGCGCAACTACGGTGAGACGGCCAAAGACAAGTCTGATGAGTTGCTGAAGCACTTGCTGCTGGCCACCTTGTCCGTCACATTGCTGATCGCCCTTGCGCTGGGTTGGCGCGAATCTGGAGTCGTTCTTGTCGCGATTCCGGTAACACTGGCTCTCACGCTCGCCATCTTTTATTTATTTGGGTACACGCTCAACCGCGTTACGCTCTTTGCGCTGATCTTCAGCATTGGCATTCTGGTGGATGACGCCATTGTTGTAGTGGAAAACATTGTGCGGCACTTTCGGCTGGCGGAAAATCTTGGCAGGCCGTTGGCTCGGGTAGCGGTGGAGGCCGTGGACGAAGTCGGCAATCCCACTATTCTTGCGACGTTTGCCGTAATCGCCGCGATCTTGCCAATGGCCTTTGTCCGTGGGTTGATGGGACCCTACATGCGACCGATTCCCAGAGGAGCATCGGCAGCGATGCTTTTTTCGCTCGCCGTGGCCTTCATTGTGTCGCCGTGGGCTGCCCTGCGTTTGCTGCGCCACTATTCCCACCAAGGCTCTTCCCAGGCACATGGGACTGAAGGCTGGATGACGCGCCTCTATCGCCGCTTGATGGAACCGCTGCTTGCCAGCGCAAAACGCCGCATCATTTTCTTTGTCGGTATTGCCGTGCTGTTGCTGGCCGCCTGCGCTCTTGTGCCACTCAAACTCGTACATGTCAAGATGCTGCCTTTTGACAATAAAAGCGAGTTCCAGGTGATTGTGGACATGCCGGACGGCACCACGCTGGAACAAACCACACGCGTGGCCCAGGATTTGGCGCGCTATCTGGGAAAGCAGCCCGAGGTAGAGAATTATCAGATCTACTCTGGAACTGCGGGTCCGTACAACTTCAACGGTCTGGTGCGCCATTACTTTCTGCGCGGCCAACCCAACCAGGCAGATATCCAGGTGAACCTGCTCTCGCGGCATGATCGCAGCGCACAGAGTCACGAGATCGCTCGACGGTTGCGTCCCGGGCTGCAGCAAATCGCTCAACAGTTCGGCGCTCGCATTAAGGTGAGCGAGGTTCCGCCGGGCCCGCCGGTGTTGCAGACGCTGGTAGCAGAGGTTTATGGGCCCGATCACAACGGCCAGGTGGCACTGGCCGCAAAGATCAAGGACATCTTTCAGCACACGGCTGGAGTGGTGGACGTTGACTGGTATGTGGAAGATCCGCAGCCAAAATACAACATACAGGTCGATCTTGATAAAGCGGCCCTGCATGGAGTTTCGGCAGCTGACGTGACGCGCGCTGTTCAAGTGGCCTTGCACGGCGCCGAAGCCGGTTTGCTTCACAGTCCAACCAGCCGCGAAGATATTCCGATTGAGGTCCGTCTTGGGCGCTCAGACCGGTCTGGGATTGATGAGCTATCAAGTATCAAGCTCACCACCGCGGCTGGAGGGCAAGTTTCGCTCGGGGAGGTAACCCGAGCCACTGAGACAACGATTGACCGCAGCACCTACCGCAAAAACATGCAGCCGGTGGTCTATGTCACAGGGGATTTGGCGGGTGAGGAGGAGAGTCCGGTCTATGCGATCTTCAAAATGAATGAAGCCATTGACCGTCTGAAACTCCCGGACGGATATTCCGTACAGCGGTACAACGCAGTCCAACCGGGATCGACAGAGCACTATTCAATGAAATGGGACGGCGAGTGGCACATCACGATTGAAGTGTTTCGCGACCTTGGACTCGCCTTTGCGGCGGTACTGGTCCTTATATATGTGCTGGTGGTGGGTTGGTTCAAGTCCTTCCGCACTCCGCTTGTCATCATGGCGCCAATCCCTCTCACGCTGGTTGGCATTCTTCCGGCGCACGCCATGATGGGAGCTTTTTTTACCGCTACTTCCATGATCGGTTTCATTGCCGGAGCCGGAATTATTGTGCGCAATTCAATTATCCTGGTTGACTTTATTGAACTGCGTCGCTCGCACGGTGTGCCTTTGGCCCAGGCCGTTGTTGATGCTGGCGCCATACGTTTCCGTCCCATGCTGCTCACGGCGGCGGCGGTTGTTGTGGGTGCGAGCGTGATTCTGTTTGATCCGATATTTCAAGGTCTGGCCATTTCGCTGATGGCCGGTGAAGTGGCTTCTACGTTTCTCTCGCGCATGGCGGTCCCGGTGCTCTACTACCTGAGTGAGCGTCGGCACGAACATGCAATTCCGCCTCAGATTGATGCGCCGGAGAATGTGGCTGAAACAGTTGCATGATTATGGAGGTATGGCAATGACAGTTGAACGTACTCTTAGATTGATGGCGGGCGCATTCGTGTTGATCTCGCTCGCACTGGGCTACTGGGTGTCCCCTTACTGGTTTCTGTTCACAGCGTTTGTGGGGCTGAATCTGTTCCAGTCCGGGATTACTAACTGGTGTCCGGCAATGGCAATTTTTCGGTCGCTGGGCATGCGTGACGCCGCAGAGCCGCCAAAACAGATAGGCACGGGATCACAAGTTGCCTGATGGTCTTCGACGTCGCCGGTACGTGATTTAGAATCAGGTATTGAGCTATGCCAACTGACCGACTCTACTATCAC
This sequence comes from Candidatus Angelobacter sp., assembly GCA_049697035.1. Classification (GTDB taxonomy): domain Bacteria; phylum Acidobacteriota; class Terriglobia; order Terriglobales; family Acidobacteriaceae; genus Angelobacter. Next base: position 8,699 of record JBAVUZ010000754.1, read on the forward strand.
GATTCCTTTCTGTATGACTTTGACGCTAGCGTGGCTGAAGCGTTTGACAGCAACGGCCGGCCTGCCATCGTGCTTGATCGCACCGCGTTTTATCCAACCAGTGGCGGCCAGGTGCACGATCTTGGCACGCTGACAGCCGACGGCCAGCAGATCGCCATCACGGAAGTCGCGGACGATGAAGATGGGCGAGTCCTGCACTTTGCGTCGAAGCCTCTGACGGTGGGAACGCATGTTTACGGCGCGATCGATGCTGCTCGCCGGCGTGACCATGTGCAGCAACACTCTGGTCAGCATGTGCTTTCTGCAGCATTCATCCGGCTTTTCAATATGCCAACTGTCAGCTTCCACATGGGCGAGGAAAGCTGCACCATCGACCTTGAGACCGCCGGTACTTCCGCCGCGCAGGCGCAGAAGGCGGAGCTGCTAGCCAATGAAGTGATCTCTGAAGATCGCCCGGTTGGCATCCGCTTTGTGCCGCTGGAAGAAGCGCGCCAACTCGGGTTGCGCAAGCTTCCTCCGAAACAGACAGGCGACCTGCGCCTGATCGATATCTTAGACTTTGATCTCACGGCCTGCGGCGGCACGCACGTCCGCGCTACCGGTCAGATTGGCAGCATTCTGCTGCGCAAGATTGAAAAAGTAAAACAGGGCGTGCGTGTGGAGTTTGTCTGCGGCTTGCGTGCGGTGAATACGGCTCGCCGTGATTACACCAGTCTTACGGAAGCTGCTGCGCTTTACTCCGGCCATATATATGATGTGCCGGAACAGGTTCGCAAGTCGCTGGCAGAAGCCAAAGCCGCAGGGAAGTCGCAGCACAAGCTCCTGGAAGAACTGGCGGAGCTTTCTGTCGATCGGCTATTGTCCCAGGCCGCAGGCTCCCCACAAGTGATAACCGAATTCTTTCCCGACCGCGAGGCGGTCTTTATCAAGCTGCTGGCCCAGAAACTCACGGCAAGGAAGTCGAGCGTCATTGCGCTGCTGGCTTCCGGTGCGGGCCAGCCCACGCTGGTCTTCGCCCAAAGTCCTGGACAAAAATCCAATATGGGCCAGCTCATGAAAGATGCCATGGCACAGCTCGGCGGTCGCGGCGGCGGATCAGCGGACATGGCGCAAGGCGGTTTGTCAGCAGGATCAGGTGACGCAGCAACTCTAGAAAATTTTTTGGTGGAGACGGCAGCAAAATTGTAAATCGTGAATGCCGCAGAGCTGGTTTGTTGATATGGAACAGCGCTTCATATTTAAAGCGAATTACTCCGTAAATTCAAAGGTCGAGCTGTCTCCAGTGGGTGAAACGGTAGTTGCGTTTGGGCCCGAGGGCACCAACCCAAATGTCGGTCTGGATGGTAGTCCGCTGTGTTTGATTTCTCCAGCGAGGCGCGCACCCTGGATGGCTAGTTTTAAATTTGGCTATCCGACTCGGCTGGCCCTTAGCGGAATTTTTTCCACACCGAACCCTGAAAGTTTATGCGTCGTGGCAGGTGGTTTTGGGTACTGGATTGACGTGGTTCAGCAAACAAAATCCGATATCAAATGCTTTCCGATCCGGCAGGCCCACATCTGTGAAAAGCCCGATTTGATCGTTTTTGCCGATTGCACAAGGCTTGCCGCTTATGATGCCAACGGACTCAAATGGCGGACAGATCGTCTTGTATTGGATGACCTGTTCATAGTCGATGGGGATATTTCAGTGCTTACTTGCGAAGGTCTCGACGCTGCTGCCGCCGCGACTGTACAGTTTAAGGTAGATCTATTGTCGGGCCTCAAGCTGTAATGCGAATGGCTATTTCTTCTCTTTTAAAAGTCATAAAACAATTTTATTGCAGGAACCTTTCCACAAGCTCTAAGCTTGCTGGCTATGCTCTTACGTTTCCTTCTTGCTTTCTCCTCGCTGCTGCTGTTCTCAGTGGCATCAATTGCCCAGCAATCGCCAGATTTTACGGCCGCTCAAACTGAAGCGGTTAAGTTTCTGGGCGAACTCGTCAAGATCGATACCAGCAATCCTCCCGGCAATGAGACCCGCGCGGCGGAATACATCAAGGGTGTCCTTGCTGCTGAAGGGATCACCGCGCAGATTTTTGAGTCCGCTCCGGGTCGCGGTAACCTTGTCGCGCGGCTCAAAGGCAACGGCAAAAAGAAGCCTCTGCTGCTGATGGGGCATCTGGACGTCGTCGGCGTTGAGCGCGACAAATGGACCATGGATCCGTTTGCGGCCACCATTAAAGATGGCTATTTATACGGCCGCGGTTCGGTCGACGACAAATCCATGGACGCCGCGAACCTTGAAGTCTTTTTGCTGCTGCATCGCATGAAAATCCCGCTGGATCGCGATGTAATCCTGCTGGCCGAAGCCGGTGAGGAAGGCACCAGCCAGTTTGGTATCGACTTCCTGGTGGAAAAACATTGGGATGAAATTGCCTGCGAATACGCGCTCAATGAAGGCGGCGATATTCCGGAAGAAAATGGCAAGACGCAGTACGTAGCTGTTTCCACCACGCAGAAGGTGCCGCGCGGTTTTTCAGTGGTGGCACACGGCACCAGCGGGCACGGTTCAGTGCCCCGCCTGGATAATCCCATTGCGCATCTGGCTGCCGCAGTCGACAAAATCTCTCGCTGGGAAGCTCCCATGCGCTTGAATGGAACAACGCGCCGCTTCTTCCAGCAGATTGCCACGATCAGTATGCCGGAAAAGGCGCAGCTCTATCGGCATGTGGAAGATCCCGCGGTGCAGCAGAAACTACGAGAGACGCAGCCCTCGTATTACTCCATGCTTCGCACGTCGCTGGTCCCGACGATCATCAAGGGCGGCTTCCGCTCCAACGTGATTCCGGCCGATGCCGAGGCGCGTTTTGATGTCCGCGCCTTGCCGGACGAAAACATGGACGCACTCAAAGCTGCGCTGGCCAAGCTAATCAATGATCCTGCCATCTCATTTGTGGATGCGGAGAACACGAACGCGCGACCTGCCACGCCACCTTCCGGACTGGACACCGACGGCTTTCACGCGCTGGAACGCGCCGCGCAAAAAGCCTTTCCCGGGGTGCCGACGATTCCCATTATGCAGGTGGGCGCCACGGATTCTGCTCAACTCCGTGCCAAGGGCGTGCAGGCTTATGATATCGGGACTGTTTTGAGCCTGGAAGACCTGAAGCGCATTCACGGCAATGACGAGCGCATCCAGATCGCTGGTTTTGGAAAATTTGTACAATTTCTTTTCACCACGACCGTCGATCTGGCGGGAGCGAAATAAGCTGATGGATTTTAAAGACCGCCGCGTATGGATTACTGGGGCTTCGTCAGGTATTGGGGAAGCCCTGGCTGTGGCATTCCATCAGGCGGGAGCAAAGCTGGTCCTCTCCGCCCGGCGTGTAGATGAGCTGAAGCGCGTGCAAACTCTTTGTGGCGGCGAGCCTAACACTCGCATACTTGCCATGGACGTGACCAACGCCGCGGAGCTGCCAGAAAAAACGCAAATGGCGCTTGGCGTTTTCAACGGCGTCGATATCCTGGTTCTTAATGCCGGGATCACGCAGCGATCTCTCACCCGCGATACCGATGAAAGCGTTTATCGCCAACTCATGGAAGTAAATTTCTTTGCGTCTGAGGCCTTGGCGCGCGCTGTCCTACCTTCCATGCTGGCGCAAAAGAGCGGACACATGGTTGTGATCTCAAGCATTGCCGGCAAATTTGGCGTGCCGCTGCGCTCCGGCTATTCCGCATCCAAGTTCGCCCTGCATGGCTTTTTTGAAGTTCTTCGAGCGGAAGAGGAAAATAATGGCATTCACGTAACTATGGTTTGCCCTGGATATATCCGCACTGATATCAGCCTCTCCGCATTGCGCGGCGATGGAGCCAAACATGCCAAGATGGATCCAAGGATCTCAAAAGGCATGCCCGCCCCGGAATGCGCCAGACGGATACTGCGAGGAGTAGCGCGGGGCAAGAATGAAATTATTGTTGGCGTCAAAGGAGAGCAGAGCCTGGTGTATCTTAAACGTTTCTTCCCTGATTTATTGACGCGTATGGTGGGTCGGCGCGGCTGAGACATGGCATGGGCCCTCTGTGGTGCGGGCCGCCCTTATTTGAAGATAATCGCTCTCAGAACAATGTGCGATTTTGCCGAACTGGCCAGCGCTGATAAAATCTTACAGTATTCCTAATCGTGGGGCTATAGCTCAGCTGGGAGAGCGCATCGTTCGCAACGATGAGGTCGTCGGTTCGATCCCGACTAGCTCCACCAAATTCTGGCTCAATGTTTTCAATACTTTAAATAGAGCCGCATTTGCTTTGTACAATTTTTGTACAACCGAGCTAACTCAGGATTCGCAGCATCTCTCCTAAAGGGAGCGAAAAGATGCTGACGGTCTACACCCGCCATTCAGAAAAATGCCCGCACAAAAACGACATCGCATGGCGGCGTTGCCGTTGTCCTAAGTGGATTCAGGGCACGCCCAGCGAAGATTACGAGTTCATGCGCACGAGCGCAGCGACGCGCACCTGGGAGCAGGCCGAAGAGAAAGCCCGCAAGCTTGAAGAAGCGGCGCGGCCCGGCGCACCGAAGACTGCACCGGCAATCACGATTGCCGAGGCGGTCGCAGCATACAGAGCCGACGAAACCGCCCGTTGCTTGTCGAAGTCGACCACGAACCAGAGCAAGACCCTCTTTCAATTTCACCTGCTGGCGTGGGCCAAGGACGTGGGCCTCACTCTGCTGAGAGAACTCACCACTCCGAATCTGGTGAAGTTTCGTGCAACGTGGGGCAATGGCCCGAACACGACCCGCCGCAAACACGAACGCCTGATCGGCTTTTTCGAGTTCTGCATCGGTAACGATTGGCTCGACAAGAATCCAGCCATCAAGATGAAGAAGGCCGAAGAGAAGCGTGTTCCGACCGACTATTTCACCCGCGAGGAATTTCAGCGGATTGTTGACGTGACATACGCGTATGGAGACTGGCGGGGAGGCCGAGACTTTCGCTATCGCCCGGAACGAATGCGTGCGCTGATTCAATTAATGCGCTGGTCCGGGCTTGCCATCCGAGATGCCGTGTCGCTTGAAAAAGACAAGCTCAGCGCCGATGGAAAGCTTTTCCTATACAGAGCCAAAACTGGCGTTCCCGTTCGCGTCCCATTGCCAGCCGAGCTCGCGAAGCTCTTGCGCTCATTACCAACCGCAAATCCGACCTATTTTTTCTGGAGCGGTAACGGCGACCCCGAAACCGCGAAGAAGGGATGGCAGCGTGCACTTCGCCGGCTATTCAAGCGGGCGAAGATCAAAAAGCCCGACGGCACGCCAAAACGTTGCTACCCTCACATGTTCCGCGACACGTTCGCCGTGGAATTGTTGCTCTCAGGAGTTCCGATTGACCAGGTTTCGCTCCTATTGGGACACAGCAGCGTGAAGGTCACGGAAAAGCACTACTCGCCGTTTGTGAAAGCGCGGCAGGAGCAGCTGGAGAACAGCGTGAGGATGAGCTGGCAAGCGCAGGGCGAGTGGGTGAATCAACGTGTGGTGCAACGGTACGCGTCAACCGACACTACGATAACGAAGAATTGAGCCGAGTCCTCAATATTGTGGCTGTTCGTCTAAGGATGCACTGAGTTGATCACCAGAGAGGCCGGGAGGTACGCGTTTTCGAGCCGGGTACGGCCAATCGTTCGGCCAATGAGGTCAAACCATAAAGAATGAAGGCCAAAGCTAGGAACATGATTAGTCCCGTCCAGACGCGAGGAACGTCATACAAACTAGTAGCTCGAAGAATGAACTGCCCCAGTCCGCTCTTCGCGCTTACCCATTCGGCGACGTAGGCCCCGATTAGCGCGAAGCTAACGTTGATGCGATACGCAATAAAGCTGCGTGAGATTATTCCAGGCACAACAATCTTTCTTAGCAAGTCTGCGCGTGAACCCCCAATCGAGGCGATCATCTCTTCATATTCTCGACCGACTGCAACGGCAGCTGCAAAGGAATATGCCAACGCAACAAAGGCCGTTGAGAAAATAATAATCGCGAGCTTGCCACTGAACCCTATACCAAACCACAAAATGAACAGTGGCATGATGGCGAAAACCGGAATGCTGCCAATCGCCACGACGTAAGGTTGGGAAATACGGCCTATTGTTGGGAACAGCCAAAGGAGCAACGCGAGCGCTGTACCCATGCTATTCCCGAGTACCAAGCCTCCAACCACCTCAGCACTTGTGATCCCAATATCGTTCCAGAACTGCCCTTGCTGCAATTGGGTAAACAGCGTTGTCATAATAGTCGTGGGAGTTGAATACAAGAACCCCATTCTCTGAGAGCTTGAGCCGACTATCTGCCAAAGGGCAAGGAAAGCAATCAGCGGCACAGATGTCAGGAACCATTCACCAAATCGACGTGAACTCATGCGGAAGTCACCGTTCGATACCTTGCAAGCAGTTGGGCCAAGAACTTGGCCGTTTCCGACATGACCCGCGCCTCTGACGGTTTCATTGTGCTGATGTTCTCCGGGACTTCAATAATTTCTATCCTTTGTCCGTTTGAGGAGAACCCTAAAACCACGATCCGATCCGCTACAGCGGCTGCTTGTTCAAGATCGTGAGTCACCAGAACGCAACATTGCTGGTTATGCCGAGCATTCTGATAGATGTAATCTTCAATCTCAAGTCGGTGAACGTAGTCGGTGCTGTCAAGGGGTTCGTCCAGCAATAAGAAGCGTGGCTTCGAAACTAGTGCTCGCGCCAAGGCTGTCCGTTCTTGTTGACCTCCCGACAACTCCGATGGAAATTTGCGACAGTGTTCCGTGAGCCTAAGAAGGTCGAGCAATTCGTCGAGCAATGCACTGTCCAGTGGTCTTTTCAGTACTTCAAGAGGCAAACGAACGTTCTGCGCTACATTGCGCCAGGATATTAAACGATTGTCCTGATAGACAAATCCAATGGTCTGCCGAGAAGCCTCTGGCTCCGCCCCATCGAGTTGGATCGTTCCTTCGGTGGGCCGCAAATACCCAGAAATAAGACGCAGGAGAGTTGTCTTACCACATCCGCTCGGACCTACAATCGCCACTATTTGCCCCGGAGGTACCTCGAAAGAGATACCGCTGATGGTGGGAACATCGCGACCACCCACAAAGCTGTAGCCAACGTTGCTTGCCACTATCATGGGGTAGCAGCTCCATCGGCTTTATCGCGAATCTCCTTCTTCGCGACTGTAGGAGGAACATAGTCGGATGGGACTTGATAGAATTGCTCGTAGTAATAGAGGTAAAGTGCACGTTCAAACGTGCTCAAGTCCAGCTGTGGGTGCGCTTTCATCAACCGAGTTTTCTCGAACTGTCCCAAGACGGTCTTGGCATATTGTTCTAGAGGATTGTCGCTGTCCATGCTTACGTCACCTAGGCCAGCGCCATACGAGAATGTCGCCTTCGTCCGAGTGATGGTTTCCCATGGCAACACATCCCTAAACGCCTGACGGAGGACCGCTTTTCCCTGCCAGACGCCGTAAATGTATGTTTGCTTAAGTTCAGGAGCGATACGGCACGCAATGTCTATAACATCACGGTCCAAAAAAGGCACCCGTGTCTCCAGATTGAATGCCATTGAAGTTCGATCCACTCTCAACAGCTGGGTGCGATGAAGATCATCAAGTAGATCCCCCATCAATTGGCGCGATTCCCGGGAATGTTCAAAATCCGCATACCCAAAAAACAGCTCATCTGCACCTTCACCACAGAGGGCCACACGATAATCGTCATTGCGGATACGCTTGAACAGAAGATAAGAAATCAGGCTGTTGCGCACGATGTTCGGCTCAAATGACTCGGTATGATACACCACTTCCCCCACTAT
>JBAVUZ010000755.1:0-1828 GCA_049697035.1 Candidatus Angelobacter sp.
ACCCTTGCCACCGCCGCCTGCCAAAACGGCAGCCCGCGTTTCTTGGCCCCTTTTAAATTCGCCACTCGCAGCTCCTTTCCTGCTCAGTGGGGATATTATCTCTGTCTCACTTTCGGGGTTCAGCACAACTTCAGAGATCCCAAAGATCAAAAACCACCCAGCCTTGGGGCCGCAGTTTATCCTAGCGCATCTTAGTAAGCGAATCAATAGCGAATTAGGACACCCAAAACATTGTCCTGAGGGACAATCTCATCAGGAGAACATTCTTTGGCTGACGGCTGATTGCCAACGGCTAGCTCCGTCTCAGGTTCTTCAGTTTCAGGGCTTCCACGCACGCCGCCAGCGTCTCGCCATTGCTTTCATAGGATGACTCCGTCAACTGGTGAATGAGCTGCACCGTGCGCGGCACAAGCTTATACGTAATGCGCCGTTTAGAAGCTTTTCCTGATTTCTTGACCGGAAGCGGGTCTTGCAACCGCGAAAGAATTTCTGTGCCGACCTGGAGCGCCCTGCCCTGAGAACCATACAGCCCAGCCACCTTGCGAATCGCCAGATATGCCGAGACTGGCAACGTATAGCTCTTGGCGACTGTGGGCGGCGTATCCGGCTCTCCCCGGCGCCGCGGCTTCCATTGCGGATTCGCTTTGCTCGCTTTATTGGTTTTGCGGCGCTTGCGCGGCGGCATGGCGGGATTGTACCGGAACCGGTGTACCAAGCAAAATTCATTACCTTCAGCAGGAGAACGTTAAGATGCCCCCACTCGGGATGAGCGTGGGTCCAGTCCCGCGTCAGCGGGACGGCTCGTAGTAGCCCGCCGTTTCAACGGCGGGAAAGCTTCTAATCACAAAGTCCCCTTTAGCGGACGGATGAAACAGCGCGGGGTTTTTAATCCCGCGATCAATTGCCTCCTCGAAACGCCACGGTCTTTCCTTCAAAGCGTCCCCAAGGCAGAGGAACAACTATGCTTTTGGCGGGGAATTTTCCCTCAAAAAACCACTTCTTGAAGAGGAGAAATAAGAAAATGAAGAAAACGATTGTACGGATCATCCTGGTCACACTTTTGGGACTGGCGAGCGCGACGACGGTTCTTGCCGACGGCACGCCGGTACCCGGCTGCTGGCCCGGTATGCCCTGCGCAGCAAAGTAAAGTAAAGTTGTGAGCGGTGGGGGGCTGGGTTAAGCTGGCCCCTCATATAAAAATATGGCGCCACGGGACATAGCGTTGCAGCTATCCGCACTCGGCCTGACGGCCTGGGTTACATCTCTTGTTGTGCGGAGGAAACTCCACCACGAGTTTCCTTTCTTCTTTGCCTACCTAATACTTTCCATCATTGTCCCGCTGATCCGATTGTCCGTGAGTGGCAATTATGTGACATTCTTCATCGTTTTTTGGGCCACAGAAGCTCTTTATGCTTTGGTGGCTCTTCTTACGCTGTATGAGGTTTTCCACCAAGTATTTCTGCCCTTCTATACGCTTTGGTGGTGGTTCCGGCTGCTGTTTCCTGGTGCAGCTATATTCATTGCATTTCTCTCTGTTCGCACCGCCATGCACAACCCAGCTTTGCGGAATCCGCGCCCCATGGAAATCGTATTTGCTTTGGCCACCGGCGTCAATTATATGGAGGCGGCACTCTTCGGCCTGTTCTTTGCGCTGGTGTTACTCCTAGGCGTGCGCTGGCGCAGTTATCCCTTTGGCATTGTTGAGGGATTCGGCCTCTACGCCCTGGGCGGGCTGCTGGCCTACGGCTTGCGTTCCGAATTTGGAACAAAATATACCACGGTCGTTAAATATGCTCTGCCTGTGGCATATGTGGTGGGCGTATTGGTG
>JBAVUZ010000756.1:0-8630 GCA_049697035.1 Candidatus Angelobacter sp.
TTGGCCCAGAGCATGGCGCCGGTAACCACAGAGCAGGTATGCAGCATGTGATGGTGGTTGTTCCAATAGATTCCCACGTAAACGAAACTCAGGATATAGCTGAGGAGCACGGGCAGCAGCGGCACTAAATCCTGCAGGCGATCGCCATGCGGCACCTTCATCTCCAGCACCATGATGGTGATGATGATCGCGATCACGCCGTCGCTGAAGGCTTCCAACCGCCCCTTGGGCATCTACCCTCCCTGCAATTCCCTGGAAACAGAGAACACGAGTTTATGTCGCTCGGTGGACTCTGCCTTGTGGCTGCATTTTATCCTGTGCGGAACTTGTAGGTTATTTTGCCGTGGGAACACTAATTCTCTTGCTCCTTCCCATGGATGAATGTCGGAGGCAAGAGCGCCCGACATTGACTCAACCTCACAGAGGGAACCCCAGCTTCCCGATATACTTGGCGGCGGCTGGGGAATAACATTGTTTGCGGTTCAGTTTTAGGTGTTGGTGGTTGATCTGTATCCTCGGACAGGCTCTTGGCTTGTGTCTCTGGTTCCTGTAGATTTCTTACGTTGCCCGTACCTCATCACAGATCGTTCACTCTTTATGATCCAAGGAGAAACAACTTGAAAAAATTTGTTCTCGGTCTGATTGTTGGCTTGTTGATCCCGGCGATTGGCGGCTATTTATACATCAAGATGGGCATGATGCCGGTGGCCACGGCCTCTGCGCCGCTGCCGATGGAAGAGAAGATCGCCAAAATGGCCTTGCGCGCGCGCATGGCGAAAGATCCGGTGCAACAGTCGCCGGTCCCAGCAGACGAGCCCAACCTGACGCAGGGCGCGCATGTTTATGTTGAGAATTGCGCTTTCTGCCACGGTTTTGTCGGCGAAAAAGCCAGCTTCGCGGCCAAAGGCATGTTCCCGCTGCCGCCACAGCTCCTTTCCGGCGACGACATGGTCACCGACGATCCGCCGGGCAAGATCTACTGGAAGGTTGAGAACGGAATTCGCCTGACAGGAATGCCCGGCTTCAAGGACATGCTCACGCCCACGCAGATGTGGCAGGTATCGCAACTGCTGCAGCATGCTGACAAGCTGCCTGACCCGACAAAAGCAGCGCTGGCCAAACCTGCTGCTCTGCCGGTTGCGCCTCCTGGCCCCACGCCTGCTGCTATGCAGGGCAAGAAGCCAGAAAAAATCGGCGGCAAGAAATAGCGGAGATCAGGAATTGGGGCGGCCGCAGGTCGGCGCGGCAGCCCATGCAAGTGGTTAGAGCTTCTCGTGGAATTCGCAGCCAGAGCAGGAAATAAAGATTCCGCCAGGGGTATTGCGTTCGCGGTCTTTCACACGCTTTACGATCCGGGTCGGCTTGCCGCATTTAGGGCAATCGGTGCTCTTGGTGGTGTCCATTATTTTCTTGCGGTCTGCCGTTTTGGCGATCTTAGCCATGATTCAATCTTCTCCTGGAATGTCGGGTTTCCGCGGCCCTCAATCGGCGGCGGCAAATGCGGCGGGAAATTTGGGGACGGCACGCCTCTCAAGCGGTGCGTCCAATGACCACAAAAAATGACCGCAACAATATGATTTTACACTGAGCGGGCTGTTTTCGTCTCTGAGTCACCCAGCTAAAGGCAGCAAAATCGCGCTTTACTTGTAACCCGCGCATCGGTTATCAATCTATACACTTACACAATCAGTTCAGGGGAGAAGGATGAAGAAACTAACACTGGTATTGCTCACAGCCGTGGCGCTCAGCGCTTTCGCCGCGGATACAAAGGTTCAGGGTTATCTCGTAGATATAGCCTGCGCTTCTGAAGAAGGTCAACGCGCCAACTTTGGCGTTAAGCACTCCAAAGGCTGCCTGCAAATGCCGGATTGCGCGAGTAGCGGATACGGCCTGTTGACGGACGACAAGAAAATCATTAAGTTCGACGCCGCAAGCAATGAAAAAGCCAAACAGTTCATTGCCGACATGCAGAAGCACAATGACATCAAGGTCAACGTGACCGGATCGATCAACGGCGAGCGTATGACCGTAAGCAAGATTGAACTGCAGTAAACCCAGCGCTGACCGCACGATATTCAGGGGCCGCGAATGATCGAGGATCGATGATCGCGGCCCTTTTCTTTGCTTGTCGCATTTCGTCGCTGGACGCTTAAGATAACCGACGGGCGGACAGTTACTTTGGGCCATTGTCCGCAAGTGTTTGATTCAGTGTGGTTTATCGACACACCACGTAGGGTGAGCCGGCCCATCGCTTTGAGCCCAGCCCTCTTGCCTGGACTGAAAAAGCAGCACTTAGCCCCTTTGGCAAGCTTGGCCCACCAAGTGCATTTATCCACCGCGAGGACTTCCCCACTCACTGAAAACTTGGAGGCCCCTATGAAGCGGTATTTACTTTTAGCTGTTGCAATGGTTGCCATGATATTGGCGACAGGCTGCGGCGGGACCAATAATCTAAACGCCGGCCCGACAAATGCCACCATCAACACTACTGACGGTCTGAATGACCAGATCGTGAAGTTTGAGCTTTCTGTCAGCTCGCTGACACTTACCGGAAGCGGAACCACAGCCACCACGGGCAACTTGCTCTCTAAAACGTCCGAGGTTGAGTTTGTCCACCAGGCAGGGTCGTTTGAGCCTTTGGCCCTGGTCAACATTCCGCCGGGAACCTACTCCGGAGCATCGCTCACGGTTTCCAATCCTGAAGTCGTGGTTATGAACAATGCTGTACCTCCCGCGCCGGTAAAAATCCCAGCCACACTTACCAGCGGCAGCGTAACGGTGACTTTCACGGCTCCGATTACCGTGACCAGCAGCAACTCTTCTGTCATTAACTTTGACCTTGACCTGGCTAACTCAGTCGTACTCACGGGCACGCCGCCCACCTCGGCCACCGTGACGGCGAAATTTAACGTGACCACGGCCACCGCCACCAATACTGATGAAGACAGCGGCGAAATGGACGACGTCCACGGCAGCGTAACGGCCATTGCAGCGCCGAACTTCACCATCCAGACCGAAACCAGCAGCATCGTTTTTGCCACGGACGCCAACACGCAGTTCAAGGATGGCATCACTTCGCTTTCACAGCTCAAGGTGGGCGACATTGTTGAAGTGGATGGAACCACCAAGCCTGACGGCAGCAAGCTTGCCACCAAGGTTGGTGTGGAAGAAAGCCAGAGCGGCGAAGAAGCTGAAGGCGTAATTACTGCCGTAACAGGCGCGCCGGCCACGCAGATCACGATTGCTCATCAGGTTGATTCGTCTAACTCCGCTACCCCGCCGGTCACCGTGGACCTAGCCATTAGCGCAAGCACCGCGTTCTCCGTGCGTACAGACAAACTGAACCTGGGCGGGACCACGCCGGCTTTTGATGCCAGCCACATTGGCGTGGGCCAGCGCGTTGAAGCCGATACAGGCAGCAGCACCGTTTCGCCAATGCCTGCGGACAAACTCAAGCTGCGCGAGCAGGCTCTGGTGGGAATAGTCTCCGCCGCAAGCGCGTCAGGCTTTACGCTGACGCTGAACGCCAGCTCCGCTTTTGCCACCCTGACCGGTCAATCGACCATCGCGGTTTCAATCGTGAGCGGCACTAACCTGAAAGTCACACCCGTGAATGCCAACACCGTGCGCGTGCGCGGTCTTATCTTCTTCAACGCCGGCTCGTACAGCATGATCGCGTCGCGCGTTGACGACAACAAATAACCAGTATCATTAGTCCCCTTCCAAAAACTGGGTCCGCTTCGGCGGGCCCTTTTTTTCTGAAAAATAAAACCCTTGAAACGCGGAGGAAAGGAGGAAGCGGAGGGAAAGTGGCTTTGGAGTAAGTTCTTCGCCCAATTGGTTTAAGACTTCAAATTTCGGCGATTATTTGGCAATTTTGGCATTTCTGGCAATTGCTTACTCCTTTCCTCCGTGTTTCAGGTTTTTAGCGCACCTGTGCTGACTTACAGCAGTTCTTCTCTTCCTGCAGCACCACGTTGCGCGTCTGCCCAAGCGCGCGGTTCAATGACTGTTTCGGAATCGCGGTTACGAGCGGCTTCAGCAGCCATCCCAGACCAGTGGGGATATCGCGCGTGAGTGACAGCGCTTCACATTGCAAATAAACGCCGCCATCTTTTTCCTCGAAGCGCCAATACGTATTCAGCCGCCACAGGTAGCCGTGTCCGGTACCCACAGGCAGCTCTTCACCATCCGGCTTGTCCGGATCTTTTACCTCAGCAATGCGCGTGCTGATGGAGTTGGAATAAACCTTGGTTGCATCCACGCTGCCCCAGTGGACGTCATAAGTCGTGTTGAAATCGACTGTTGTAAATCTTTTCTGATGCAGGCGCAGGAACATCTTGAAGTCGTCGCCATTATGGGCGATGGTGCGTGACGCGCTCACGTCAGGCTTGTAAAGTTCGGCGCGGCGGTCATAATCCTTGACGGTGGGCAGCGTCCTGGCCAGCGTGGCGCCGGGAATAAAGATAAGTCCTACCCAGTGATGCACTATGCCGTCAGGAACGTCAGAGCTTACGCCGGGGGCCTTGGCTTCCAGCTTTTCAACCAGAATCTCGCCCTGCTTGAGCTGGTCATAAGCCTGTCGCCGGGCGTCGGGATTCATGGCGTCAATGTAAAAGAAGGTCCCGCCCGGACGTAGTTCGTTGGCGAACCGCGCCTCTGTGGCGGAAACGTAGCGATCAAAAGCAGCAGCCGTCTTCTGCTTAAGTTCGGCCCCCGACGCAATAGGATACAGAGCCGAAGCGAACAACAGCGCGGAAAGAACACGAATGATATAAAGCCGTCTCATGGATTTTGGGAAACCTGTCTCTTCAGTAAGATGCACGGTTCCCTGCGCGGTAGCAAGGCATTTCAAGGCAAGTTATGGATAATTGAGGCAGTTGACTTAAAATTTACCTGTGCGTTCCACAGTTATTGCGCCGAAAACATAGCCCTTTGCGAAACTTCTCTCTGCCCAAGGTTTTAGCACCTCTGGAAGCAACGTTTCAGCCATTCTGGGTTAAACTCTTGTTAACCCTTCCCCCATGTTGGCTCGATTAAAGTATGGCGAATAACCACCGGTCTGACATCCTGTTCTTTTTTGGCGTGATCCTTGCCTTATGGGTCGCCTATAGCGTGCGTGACGTGCTGATGCTCATCTATGTGAGCGCGCTTTTCGCTGTAGTGCTGTCGCCAGCGATTGGCATGATTCAGAAAATGCATATTCGCAGCTGGCGCGCTGGACGCGGCTTCGCCATCGTCTTCTTGATTCTGATGCTGGCGCTTGCGGGCACTCTGTTCGCGGTGTTCGCCCTGCCCCCCGTTTATCGCGACGGCCGAAACTTCTCCGCTGACTGGCCACGGCACATGACCGAACTCACTGAAGGAATCAAGCATCTTCCTTTTGCCTCTAAGATTGATCCTGCTGGATTGCAAAAGTATGCGGCTGAAATTGCCGGAGGCGCCGGTGGACTGTTCCTGAACCTGGCCGGCGGTATTTTTGGGTTCTTTACCGCTATCATCCTCACCGCTTATTTCATTATTGATGGCGACCGTACCTTTCAGTGGGCTGTCTCCATGTTCCCGCTTCACCAGCAGCACAGGCTGAACTCAACTCTGCTGCGCGCCAAAGCACGCATGCGCAACTGGCTGATTGGCCAGTCACTGCTCATGCTCAGCCTCGGCGTATGCAGCCTGATTGTCTATTGGGCGCTTGGCCTGAAATACTTTTATCTGCTGGCGATGTTTGCCGGCATCGCCAATATTCTGCCCATCGCCGGCCCCATCAGTGCCGTTGTGCTGGCCTCGGCAGTGGCCATCATGGATTCACCGCAGAAACTTGTGGGCGTAATTATTTTCTTTGCGGTCTATTTCCAGATTGAAAGCGTCTTCCTCTCTCCACGTATCATGCGCCATACGCTCAACCTTTCTCCGCTTACCGTGATCATCGCTCTTTCGCTTGGAGGCGCGCTAGCGGGAGTAGTGGGCGCGCTGGTTTCCGTCCCGACCGCCGCGCTGGTGATGGTCCTGGCCGACGAGTATCTGGTCAAGCGCAAACCCGCCGAAACGGCGAAAGCAGCAGCGGCAGACTAAGATCCTTTCACCGCAAAGGACGCGAAGGTCGCAAAGGACAAACGAACAACTGTGATCGTTTCTTGATCGCCGACGAAATGCTCACTGAATGGAGGCGAAACCCTAAGGTTCTTCAGGTAGTTCCTTCGCGCCCTTTGCGAACTTTGCGGTAAATTTCCCTGGTGTACTCCGTGCCTCCGTGTCTCCGTGGTGAGATTCTCTGCTGATGCTAAAATCTAATTTTCAACATCCATGACCAGCAAAATTCCAGTCGGCATTCTCGGCGCTACCGGGACCGTCGGGCAGAGATTCATTCAACTGCTCCACGAACACCCGTGGTTTGAAATCACATGGCTCGCAGCGTCAGACCGTTCAGCAGGCAAGCTCTACCCTGAAGCCGCCAAGTGGAATCTGGCCACGCCGATCCCGACGAAGATCGCGGTGATGAAAGTTTCCGCCGCCGCGCCGGACAGCACAACGCCCAAACTGGTCTTTGCCGCCCTGGACGCCACCGCCGCGCAGCAGATCGAGCCGGCCTTCGCCGAAGCAGGTTGCGCCGTGGTCTCCAACTCCAGCGCCTTTCGCATGGCTGAAGACGTTCCGCTCATCATCCCTGAAGTAAATGGCGACCACGTTCCGCTGATCAAGACTCAGAAGTGGTACAAGAAAAATGGCGGATTCATGGTCACCAATCCCAACTGCTCCGCCATCGGACTGGTGCTGGCCCTGGCGCCTCTGCATCGCCGCTTCGGCATCGACAAGATTTTCGTCGCGACCATGCAGGCCATCAGCGGCGCGGGCTATCCCGGCGTCCCGTCAATGGACATTCTGGGCAACGTGATTCCCTACATCGCCAAGGAAGAAGACAAGATGGAAGCAGAAACGCGCAAGCTGCTGGGGTCACTGGTAGAAAGCTCGCTCAATGGCCCGCGCGTTACTGACGCCGATCTCACGCTGAGCGCGCACTGCAACCGCGTGGCCGTCGAAGATGGCCACACTGAATCCGTCTCGCTCAAGCTCCACAAACCCGCGACCGCGGAAGAAATCATTGAAGCGTGGAACGAATTCCGTTGCCTGCCGCAGAAGCTCAAGCTGCCCACCGCGCCGGAACAGCCGGTGATTTATGAATCTGCGCCCGACCGTCCTCAGCCTCGGCTCGACCGAGACCGCGGACGCGGCATGAGCGCTGTCTGTGGGCGGCTGCGCCCCTGTAATATCTTCGACTGGAAATTTACCGTGCTCTCACACAACACCATCCGCGGCGCCGCCGGAGCTGCGGTGCTGAACGGCGAGTTGCTCAAAGCGCAGGGATACATCAGTTGAAGGACGCTCGATTGCGCGACATTGTGGTCAACAATTCAAGAGACGAAGGACGTCCGCTCTTGGGCGGCCTGCCGCAGATTGCTGTGCGTGCGGGTTTTCTGATTCACCTGATCAAATGGCATCCAGTCACACGACAAGTGTCAGGGCACGAGTTTACTCGTGCCGTAAAGACAAAAAAGAATTTGGGCTTTAGCCCCTGCCAAACAAATTCTCAGGGCCTGAAGGCCAGAATTCCCATTGCCCTTCTCCGCCCCTCCGCACCCCCGCGGTGCGCATTTACCGGAGCTTGCCGATGATCGTGATGAAATTCGGCGGCACGTCCGTGCAGGATGCCGAGGCCATTGACCGCGTCGCAGCCATTGTGCGTGACCGCCTGAATGAACGTCCTGTGGTCGTGGTAAGCGCGCTGGCCAAGATCACTGATCAGCTTCTGGCCATGTCAGCCGCTGCCGGGGCCGGCGACCGGGCAAGAGCGCTGGAACTCTCCCGCGCCGCGCGTGAGCGCCATTACAACTGCGCCAGTGATTTGCTGGGCACGCATGCCTTTGCGCAGATCGCGCCGGAGCTGGAGGCTGACTTCAACGGTCTGGACGAGCTTTTGCGCGGCGTTGTTGCCGTGGGCGAACTCACGCCCCGCACAGTCGACACGATTGCCGGATTTGGCGAGCGAGTGTCATCCAAGATCGCCGCCGCCGCTTTTTCTCAGCGCAACATTGAAGCCGAGCATGTTGATTCACGGAAATGCATCGTAACCGACGCCACGTTCGGCAAGGCGGTTCCACAATTTGAAGAGACGGACGCCCGCCTGGCGGAAACCGTGAGGCCGCTGCTCGACCGCAAGCGAGTTCCGGTGATGGGGGGCTTTATCGCAGCCACGCGAGAAGGCGTTGCCACCACGCTGGGACGCGGCGGATCAGACTTCAGCGCCGCCATCATCGGAGCCGGACTGAATGCAGAGCGCATCGAAATTTGGACAGACGTGGACGGCATGATGACCACCGACCCCAATCTCTGTCCCGACGCGCGGCGCATCAAGAACATCAGTTTTGAAGAGGCAGCGGAGCTTGCCTATTTCGGCGCGAAAGTCCTGCATCCGGCCACGCTGCTGCCGGCCATCCAGAAAAATATTCCGGTGCTGATTCTCAACTCGCGCAACCCAAAATGTGAAGGCACGCGAATCACCGCGACGGCGCCCAAGAGCAAGAATATCTTCAAGGCGATAGCCGCCAAGAAGCGCATTACCGTTGTGGATGTAG
>JBAVUZ010000757.1:0-8671 GCA_049697035.1 Candidatus Angelobacter sp.
GCCATCGTCAGTAAAGAGAATGGGATCAAGGCTGACGCGCGCGAAAGGCGAGCGCTTGTCTTCCCAGGTTGAAGTTGCGGGAGTGACCGTGTCGTTGAATGTGACGCGCAACGTGTGATTTCCGGCTTCAATAAAAGCTTTGCCGGTATTCCAGTCCACGCCGATGGAAGGTTCGCCGGCCGCATGCTGACTGGCATCACTAGAGCCAAGAGCGGGTGGAATATTATCTGGAGCGGCGTAGTTGACGAATGCGGGCGCACCGGGAGCGGGCGGCGGAGGCGGCGCGGTGGTCGGGCGCGGAGAAACCGTCATGCTGACCACAGCGTGGGCCGACACAGGAAGCGGCACTGTAGATGCCACGGAGCGAATGTGCCAGAGTCCATCAATGGGATCAGTCAAGGTGAGATCTTCTTCACCCGGGCCAGTGCTAGAGACGTCAGGCGAACCGGGGCCATGGTCTGCCGCGTTTGGACTAATGGCAAATACATCAAGATCGCTGGGCGCGGTGCTGTTCCACGTGTACTTGATTGTTACTTGAACTGTGTTGGTCTGGTAAAAAGTTGCGGCGGGCGCAGGAAGCGTAATCGTCAGATCGTGGTTGTCGCACAGGCCGGGCGGACAAGTATCCTGGATGCCCACATCGGTAAAGGTACCTGCCACTACTGGACCAAAGTCCCAGGAAACCGGTCCTGAAGTGCTGCTGATGGAAGTCGTAGTCTGGGCGGAAGAAATGCCCGTCAAGGCCAAAACCAAAGCAATTGTCAACAAGGCTGGCCAGCGACTGGAAAGGCTGGCTGTCATTCTATCGTTATTACCTGATCTGGGGGTGGGTGCTGAGGGGGAGAGAGGCGTTGACATGGTTTCTCCTGAAGCGTGAATTTTCTGGAGCTGACGAACCCAAACGAAGCGACCGGGCAGTAGTAGCACTACCGCTGAGTTTATGAAGGAAAATTCGTGACCCGAGTTGCCAGTTTATTTTCCGATTATTATCAATCGGTTAGCTGCGCATTACCTTGATTTGACCATCGCGTGGTGGTACTACTTGATTGTGCGACTCTGCTTCGGGACGAGGAGAGCAAATGGCGACCCATCCTAACCCGCTGACTCAAAAGGGCCCCGCTGCCGAACGCATATTGAAAGCCGCCAAAGAGCTGTTTGCCGGATCCGGCTTTGAAAATACCAGCACCATTTCAATCGCACGAATGGCGCAGACCAGCGAATCCCAGCTGATCAAGCACTTTGGCAGCAAAGAGGGACTACTGGAAGCGATATTTGAAGATGGTTGGAGCCACATTGCGCAGGCTTTTGGCACGCTGGAATACATACCGGCCCCCAGTTCGAAGCTGCAGGCCCTGGTGGGATTAATTCTTTCCAAGCTCGAAGAAGACGAACAGCTCAAACAATTATTCTTGCTTGAGGGCCGCAGGATCCGCAAAGAGGGCCACATGGTCCTAATGACCAAGGGCTTCGTTGGCCTGGTGAACACGGCGGATAGGTTGCTCAGAGAAATGCGCGACCTGGGGCAGCTGCGTTCTGATCTGAATATTGAAGGCATGCGCTCCGCGCTGATTGGAATGATGGAAGGACTGCTGCGCGACAGAATGCTTGCCGGACGGATCCCATATTCGTCGTCGTACACGGCAGAAGACATCCGAAAATTATTCCTTCACGTCCTGCATTCGTTCTCGGCCAGTCCCGAATATCTCTCCAACCGCGCGAAGCCTGCATAGCCGGGATTTTTGCAGCTGAGCCCTCGCTTACGACGTTCGAGGAGAGCGATCGTTTAATCCACGTTCGATCCTACGTAGGAAATTTTTCTTCCAAAAAATATTCAAGCAGTAAATCGCTTTGCATTACGAAAGTTCACGCATCGTGCATTGCTACTGTTCGTTTTCGAACGACCGCGATTCATTTCCGCACACTTTGTGTGGGACGAGTGGCATAGAAAATGTAAAGAATGAGTAAGTGGGATGAGTGAATGCTAACGCGCCAACGCAGTTGTCGTCTAAAAATGCATGCTAAGCCAAAATGGGTTGAAACTTTTGATTGTTTGGCATCGTCTTTGCAGGCGAGAGAAGAAAAGAGCACGAATTGAAACGGAGTAGTTGAAATCACGGGGTTCAGGGAATGTTCGCGCTCCACGGTTTTGGCGGCCCCAGGCGAAAGCAGTCCCCGGAAATCGGCATGCATACGCGCGCCTGCTTCCTAACCCACGCTGAAAAATTTAAGGTCAGCAGGCATTTAAGGTCAGCAGGCAATGAATTGAAAAGTTCGTTGCTGATCCCAAAAAGGCCGCCCTCAAACCGGTTCCCGCGGAACTACGGGAAGGAATTAAAGGAGCGTAATGAAGTCAACGTTATTTTCTCGGACCATATTTGCAACACTGGTGTTGGCATTGACCACCAGCGCTTTTGCAGCCAGCGCTTCCCATAAGAGCAGTTTTCAGATCTCCGCAGCCACACAAGTAAATGGCACAACGCTGCCCGCCGGCGAATACACCGCACAGTGGGAGGGCTCCGGACCAACCGTGCAGGTAAACATCATGCAAGGCAGGAAAGTGGTGGCCACTGCGCCGGCGCAGGTAATTCCCCTGGACAGCAAAGCCAGCGACACCCGGTCAGAAGTATTGAGCGGAAGCAACGGCGAACGCGAACTTAAAGCGCTGCAATTTGCCGGGAAAAAATTCTCTCTGCATCTGGGTGCGGAATCAGCCAAGGCACAGAGCAAGGATGCTTCAACCAACTGAACGGTTTCCACGACAATTCTGTATTCACTGGAGGAGCAGGCAACTGCTCCCTTGCTTTGCAGTTCCAAGCTAGTGACTGGATCAAATCACCGGGTATATAGAGGTTGCGCAGGCAGCGCGCAGGTCGACTGGCGCGTTCCTGCGACGCGACCAGGAGTACTTGCACTCCGGTAGAAGTGCTCGCTGCAAGGTCATGTATACTTTCTATCTGGCCGGAACATTAGTGGAGGAGCTTGACTATGCATTTTGATTTGCGGCAATCCCTGCGGATGGCAATTGCCACCGTTCTGGTTGCACTCTTCATTGTTCCCACGGATGCGCTTGCACAAAGCCACGTGGTCAGCCCCGCGGACCTGCAACAAGCAGCAACTGCAGCGTCGCAGGCAAGACAGCACAACATGGATTCCATACAACGCCTGTTGTCAACGCCGACAGCCGAACAAGCCTTGAAGTCGGCGAAGATGGATCCGCAGCAGGTAAAAACCGCGGTCTCAACCCTCAACGATCAGGAACTGGCACAACTGGCGGCGCGGGCGGACAAAGCGCAGGCCGATTTTGCCGCCGGTAGTCTCAGCCAGCGTGATTTGATCCTGATTATTCTCGGCATTGCGGTGCTGATACTGATCATTGTGGCAGTCCGCTAAAACTCATTCGATGGCACGATATATGCCGCAGAGACTCATTTGTATCCTGTGTCTCTGCGGCTTTGTCTTTGCCGCAACGCCTGGCGTGTGGCTGGACGTGCCTTTTATCAAACAGGAAAAAGACGGGTGCGGCGCTGCCAGCATCGCCATGGTGATGCAGTACTGGCGCAAGCAGCAAGCCAAAGAGATTGACTCCGCCGCCGATGCGGTGGAGATCCAGCGCGCCCTTTATTCCCGGAAAGACCATGGCATTCGCGCTTCAGACCTGGAACATTATTTCCAGCAAAACGGCTTCCAAACTTTTGCCTTTGAGGGGAAGTGGGACGATTTGAAGCAGCATCTGGAAAAAGGCCGTCCATTGATTGCCGCGCTGAAGCCTTCCGCGCTGGAAAGCTCGCTGCATTTTGTAGTGGTAGTGGGGATTGATCCTGCTGAGGGCGTGGTTTATTTGAATGATGCCGCGCAGCGCAAGCTACTGAAGCAGGACCGCGCGAGTTTTGAAAAGCAGTGGAGCGCCGTGAAACATTGGACGCTGCTGGCGCTGCCCAAGTGATACGTTTCACAAAAGTTCTTCGTGTCTTGGTGGTTCTGGTAGCGACGCTCTGCTGTTTGCCCGGCGAGGCACAAAGTGATCCCAGTCTCGCTGCCAAGCAGTTTTTTGAGCAGGAGCGCTGGAGTGATCTCGCGCAACTCTTGCAGCAATCGCCGCGTAACTCTGCCGATCTTGACTATTACTATGGCGTTGCTCTGGCGCATCTGGAGCGATGGGACGAAGCCGGTAAAGCACTCTCTGATGGACAGGGACTCGCTCCCACCGATAAGCGCTTTCCCATCGAACTGGCTGGTGTGGCATTCAAGCAGAAAAAATATGGAGAGGCCAGACATGATCTCCATCGAGCGCTGCGGCTTGATCCAAAGGACGAATACGCCAACGAATTTCTGGCGACGGTTTATTTTCTTCGAGGCAATCTGGAAGCGGCGCTCAAGTACTGGAACAAGATAGGGAAGCCAGAGATCAATGAAGTGCGGAGCGAGCCGGCGTTAAAAGTACGTCCGGCGCTGCTGGACCATGCCTATGCGTTTGCGCCCGCCAGTACATTGACGCTGGATGAGCTGCTGGCCAGCAACCTACGGCTGCGCGGCCTGGAAATTTTCCCCACATACAAGCTGAATCTGGAGGCGCGGCCCGATGGAAAGTTTGACGCCGTTTTTCGCGCGCAGGAGCTGAACGGCTTTGGCAACAGCAAACTTCAGGCGCTGGTCCGCATCTTCAGCGGAGCGCTTTTTGAAGAGATCAGGCCGGAGTATTACAACCTGCGCGGCTCAGGCACGAACATTATTTCACTGTTTCGCTTCGATACCGATAAGCGCCGCGCGTTGGCCGCGATCGATGGCCCGCTGGGCGGAAATCCAAAATGGCGGTACCGTGTGGGGGCTGATTTCCGCAATGAGAACTGGACGGTGCAAACGTCATTCACCGGCCCTAGCACGTTCCTGGGCGCGACGAACCTTCGGCGTGAAAGCATGGGCGCGGAGATCACGCGGTTTGTTGGCGCGCGCCTGAGTTGGACAGCCGGCGTGGAGCTTTCACACAGGGATTTTCGCAACGTTGTTTCTGGCGTCGCACTGACGACGGAATTGATGGCCAAGGGCTACCAGATCAAGCAGCAAGCGCGTTTCACTTACGAGCTGTGGCGGTCGCCCGAGAAACGCCTGGTAATTTCGAGCGGCGGCAATTCCCAGGCGGGACGCTTATGGTCGGAACCGGGCCAGTCTTTTGAAAAACTTCAAGGGACGGTCGGGATGCATTGGTATCCGCGCGAGCAGGGTGACGATTATGAAATGCAATGGCGTGCGCAGGCTGGCAAGACATTTGGGCAGATACCTTTTGATGAATTGTTTATGCTGGGCGTGGACCGCGATAACGATCTGCCTCTGCGGGCGCACATTGGAACGCGACACGGAGAAAAGGGAAGCGCGCCGCTAGGAAGGAATTATTTTCTTTCCAACTGGGAAAGCGACAAGCACGTGTACTCAAACGGAATTATCACAGTGAAGCTGGGGCCGTTTCTGGATACGGGCAAGATACTGGATTCGTCGCAAACGCTGGGGCCGCACAAGTGGCTGTTCGATCTGGGCCCGCAAGCGAAGCTCAACATGCTGGGAGTGGGAGTGGTGCTGCTTTACGGGAAAGACCTGCGGACAGGGAACAATGCGTTTTATACGGACGTAACGTGGTGAAGCGATCCAACGGCTGGCAGCGAAGCACACTTCAGCGACCGTGAAATCGCTACAATGACGCATGGCTGAAGAGGTAAAAAGTTTCTACGATCAGTTGGCCAGCAACTATCACCTTATCTTCGAAGATTGGGAGGCTTCAATCCGTCGCCAGGCCACGGCACTTGGAGCCATTCTTGAACGCGAGTGCGGGCCTGCATCGACGGTAAAGGTACTGGATTGTGCATGCGGCATCGGAACGCAAGCGTTAGGCCTGGCCAAACTTGGCTTTCAGGTGACCGCTTGCGACCTGAGTCCCGCTGCGGTGGAACGGACCCGCATGGAAGCTGAAAAAAGAGGACTGAGGGTGCGGGCGTTCGTCGCAGACATGCTGGATCTGGCAGAAGTTCCAGAAGGAGAGTTTGACGCGGTAATCTGCATGGACAACGCTCTTCCGCATCTTGAGAGTGAAGAACAACTGTTGCTGGCAGTAACCGAGATGCGGCGGAAACTGCGATCTGGTGGGCTCTTCATGGCCAGCCTAAGAGATTATGACAGACTGGTGCAGGAGAAGCCGGTGGTGCAGGGACCCAATTTTTATTCTGACGACAAGGGGCGACGCATCGTCCATCAAGTATGGGATTGGCTGGATGAACGCAGATACACTTTTCACCTTTATATAGCCAGGGAAATACAGGGCAAGTGGGAATCACAGCATTACGTTTCGAACTATCGCTTGATTATGCGGGATGAATTGCGCGAAATTCTGGCAAGATCGGGATTCGCTGGGTGTCGCTGGATTCATGCTGATGACAGCGGATTTTATCAACCCATCGTATTGGCGAAAGCAAGCAGCACTGTTCCGTAGGCGGTCCTTTAATACGCTCCTTTTACAATATGCCCATGCGTTCATTGATTATCGGCGGCACGCGAAACCTGGGCCCTTCCATTGTTCATGCCCTGCTGCAACGCGAGTATGAAGTTGCGGTGTTTAATCGCGGCCAGACGCGCGATGATCTGCCGGAAGAAGTTGAACGCTTGCGCGGTGATCGAACAAATCCAGATGAGCTTAAGCGTGTCCTGGGTGGCAGGGAATTCGATCTGGTGATCGATACGACGCTCTACACCGGCGCGGAAGCCGAGGCCTTGGTGGAGTTGTTTAAGGGCCGCGTTGGACGATATGTGTTTCTCAGCACGGGACAGGTTTATCTTGTGCGAGTGGGCGCTGAGAGACCTTATAAAGAAGATGATTATGCCGGGCCGGTGATGGCCGAGCCGCCGAAGTCGAACGTTTCAGAGTACGAGAACTGGCGATATGGTTTTGACAAACGCGCAGCGGAAGATGTGTTCGCGAACGCGTGGACGAAAAACAAATTTCCTTTTACCAGCCTGCGCCTGCCCATGGTGAACAGCGAACGCGACCACTATGACCGCATCTATGGATATTTTCTGCGCATTCAGGATGAAGGGCCGATAGTGATCCCAGACAAAGACGGAGCGCCGGTACGGCATGTGTATGGTGAAGACGTGGTGCAGGCAATTCTGCGTCTGGCTGAAAGTGACAAAGGCAAAGGCTCCGCATACAACATCGGGCAGGATGAGACTTTGTCTTTAGTCGAGTTTCTGGAGTTGCTGGCAGAAACGATGCATTGCCCGTTGAAGATTGCACGCGTGCCAAGGGAAGAACTTGACCGCAATGGTTTGTTGCCGCATTGCTCTCCATTCAGCGGTAAGTGGATGTCGTCACTTGAGAACGCGCGCAGCAAGGCCGAGCTGGGCATGTAATACACGCCTGTGGCAGCGTACGTGAAAAAGCTGGTCAATTATTTTCAGGCTGTGCGCCCGCACACCGTGGAAGGCTATCAGCAGCGAACGCACGAACTGGAATTTGCGAAATCGAAATAGCTTGCTTCTGCACATGCCTCGCGTCCGGCAACGCGCGCGGGTTGCATCAGGAACAATGTTTTACTCCCTTTTTCTCTCTTAGTCGGTGGAACGCCATGTTCAAAAACCATTCCTTACCCATCGCTAACACAACTTAACGGAATTGAAGAGAGATTGCGTCGCGGCGAGTGTTTGCACTTCACAAGGGAAATCTATTTGAACGTTGATGCCGGAAGTTCTTCGAGACGGTTTTAACGGGAGGGTCTATGAGACAAATGAAGGTGATGCTGCTGGGCGCAGCGTTAATGACGGGAACCACGACTTTGGCGGTGGCGCAAAGCGTTGTCCCGGTGCAATGGGGATGGGGACAGCGCGACGACGATGACCGGCAGGCGTACAAAGACGGATTCCGCCGCGGACAGGAAGATGCGCGGCACAACCGTCGCTTTGATCCAGACGACAGCCGCTGGCGCGAGCGCGACGACCGGCAGGCATATCGCTCAGGATACGAGCGCGGCTTCCAGCAAAGCAGCGGCTATGGCAATGGCGCGTGGGGCCGTGACCGCGATGGCGACGGAGATCGGGATGATCGTGGTCGTGGCGGCTGGGGCCGTGGCGGCAATGGAGGCTACGGCGGTTACGGAGCGAATGCAGCGCAGCAGTATGGCTATCAGGATGGGATCAACGATGGCGCGCGTGACCGTCGTACCGGGCACAGCAATCGTCCGACGCAGGACGGCAACTACAAACACGCCGACCATGGCTACAGCTCAACTTACGGCGACCGGAATTACTACAAGCAAGCCTATCGCCAGGCTTATGAACGCGGATACCAGGAGGGTTACATCAGTGGCGGCGGCTGGCGCCGGTACTAACGCAACAGAAGTGAAAAGCCATGCGGCGAATCGCATGGCTTTTATTTTTTACGATGCTCCAGAAATTTTTTCCAGAGAGACCGACCCTCTGCCTGTGCGCAAGCGAAGGCGCGTGCCGCCCTGGTTCACTTTTCCGTGGAAGCTTGAATTAAAGCTGCCGGATTGTGACGTCATGGGAAAATCGGATCGGAAACTGGAGCGGCGTCCACCGTCATAATCCACGTCCATGCCCGCATCTGCTGGGACGCGCAGCACAATGCTGCCTTTTTCGTTTTCCAGCGTAACGGACTCGCCCAGGCTGCGCG
>JBAVUZ010000758.1:0-7383 GCA_049697035.1 Candidatus Angelobacter sp.
GACCTGGGTGGTGTTCTACGGCCCTGAAGGTGGCGAACATGCGTAGCTGCGCGGCAGCCATTCTCGTCGTGCTGCTCTTTTGTATGACTCTGCTGTCGCAGGATAAGCCGCAACCGCAGCCGACCCCGGCCGCATTTGACGCTCAAGTTGCTTCACATCTGCTCCTGCAACTCAGCGAATCGTTGCAAGGACAGAGTCAGAAACACTTCCTTGAACTGTTCGACCTTTCACGGATGAAAGATGGCGCGCTATTTAGGCAGCAGGTCAGTTCTTTTTTTTCCAAGACCATATCCATACGCGTGCACATGAATCTGGCGGATACATCTGTGGACGGCGACAAGGCGACACTGGCCGTTGACGCCCAGATGGAAGCCGAACCGGCCGCGGGCGGAGCTTTCACCCGCAGAAATGAGCGGCTGAGCTTTGCTGTCGCCCAAGTGGGAGACAAGTGGAAGTTTGTTGAGGTGCACCCGCGGTCTTTTTTCTCGCTGGAGTAGCTTCTCGCTGCAATGAAAACTAAAGCAACGTACTTTTTGCTGCCATGAAAACTGAAGGAAGACCGCCACAATCGACGACGCGTGAATACCCTGATCGCCCTATCGTTGGCGTGGGCGCGGTCATCGTCGATCAAGGACGCGTCCTGCTCGTCAAGCGGGGAAGCCCGCCGCTGCTGGGAGAGTGGTCGCTGCCCGGAGGCGTTGTAGAACTGGGAGAGACGCTGCGCGCCGCTGCCGAACGTGAAGCGCTGGAAGAAACTGGGTTAACCGTAAAGGCCGGCGAAGTTCTCGAGGTTCTGGACCGTATCATCCCCGGCAAAGATACCGCGCCGCAATATCACTATGTGCTGATTGATTTCCTGTGCGCAGTGCAAGGTGGTGAACTGCGAGCTGGTGGCGATGCCGCGGATGTTAAATGGGCGAGTGAGAGTGATCTGGAGAAATTCAAGCTGGAGCGTTTAGCGCTGGACGTGATAAGAAAAGCGTTCTTAGCCGTGAATTCTCTCTGAGAGTTCGAAGTCCTGCGTAGCGGCTGAGGAACCCTAAAGCAAACTACTGGCGAGATGTGCAGGTATATCGGAGAGACTCTGCCCGACTATTCTGAGTTTTTCAAATTCATTCGTCCGCTTGTTCAGTACACCATGGATGCAGAACAGCGAATGACAGTGCTGAATGAGACCGTGGACTTCTACCGCCAACACTCCCAATCTGCCCCAAAAATAATACGGCTGTTTACTTTCAGCGCGGCTTTGTTAGCATCGGTGAAACATTAATGCCCCGAAAGATGACCGCAAAATGCGAGTTTTTGCCTTATCGGATATTCATATTGACTACAGCGCAAACGCCATGTGGATCGCAAACTTATCCGTTGCTGAATATCAGGATGACGTCCTCATCCTTGCCGGCGACGTGACTGATATCCAGAAGCTGCTTGATTGGGGCCTCAGCATTCTCACAAAGCGGTTCAAGAAAGTCTTGTTCGTTCCGGGAAACCACGAATTGTGGGTGATGCGTGAAGACCGTGAACAGAATTCACTGCAGAAGTTCGACGACGTATGTGCGGTGGTCGAATCCACCGGAGCTTCCATGCAGGCATTTCACGAGCGCGGTGTTTCGATCATTCCCCTGCTCGGATGGTACGACTATTCCTTTGGCGAGCCGAGCGAAGAACTTCGTGCAGTGTGGATGGACTACCACTCCTGCCGCTGGCCAACCGGCTTTGCGGACCGGGATATTGCGGCGCACTTTGCGGCTTTCAATGACGAACAGAGCAGCATTGCAAGCAGCAAAGTCATCACTTTCTCGCACTTTTTGCCTCGCATTGATCTGATGCCGGAATTCATTCCGAGCGCCCAGAGGTTCCTGTATCCGGTCCTGGGTTCGGTGCAACTTGAGCGCCAGTTACGCAGGCTCAACCCAGGCATTCACGTCTACGGACATAGCCATGTGAATCGCCAGGTGGAGATCGATGGCGTTTTGTACATCAACAATGCTTTCGGCTATCCGACTGAAACCCGGACGTTAAAGCAATTGATGTGTATCTACGAGTGCTAAACAGCGGAGATTCCCGCCCATCTTTACCCTTATTGAGCATTAGCAGAGCGCCAAAGGCGGTAGTATCGCAAGCGGCGCCCGCGGGCAAGCTTGATATCAGAATTCCGCTGCAGGATAAGTCAGTGCGATTTGCCGTGATAGGAGACAGCGGCACCGGCGCACGCAATATGAAGTGGCGCAGATGATGGAAGCCTACCAGCAAGCTACGAAATTCGATTTCGTGATCATGCTGGGCGACAACATTTACGGCAGCCATTCACCCAGAGATTTTGTCAAAAAATTCGAGCAGCCGTACAAGCCTCTGCTGGATGCCGGGGTGAAGTTTTACGCGTCACTGGGGAACCACGACGATCCCGACGACGAACGGCTCTACAAACCTTTCAACATGGGGGTGAACGCTATTATGCGTTTCGCAAAGGCGAGGCCGCATTCTTCGCGCTGGACAGCAACTACATGGATCCCAGACAGATCAGCTGGCTCGACCAGAACCTGAAGAACTCGCAAGGTACATGGAAAATCTGTTTCTTCCACCATCCTTGTATATAACGATGGCCGGCATCATGGCGCCGACGCTGATTTGCGCACGCAGGTGCTTCCGCTCTTTGAGCGCTACGGTGTGAACGCTGTGTTTTCAGGACATGAGCACGTGTACCAGAGAATCAAGCCGGAAAATAACATCTACTACTTTGTTCTGGGCAATTCCGGCAAGCTGATGTCGCATGACTTTGGCGAGGCCAGGGACAGAGTGAAAGGCTTTGATTCTGACCAGAGTTTCATGTTGGTTGGAAATTGCCGGGGACAAGCTCCATTTCCAGACAATTTCACGGAGTGGCGAAACCATTGATTCCGGCGAACTGCCGCGAATTCATCAATAGTACGTTTTTCAGCTATTTTTTAGAAAGCCAATGGCCATCATCTATATATGGCCAATGGCTTTTATTTCGGCGATACAGGTTGTTGCACCGGATTTCCAGTTGACGTGCCTGGTGTTGGAGTTCCTGGCGCAATGGCCTTGGGATAAAGTGCATCCGATGACCGGGGATTTCGAAGAACCAGGCCACCCGCTCTGCCGGTGGGACCAAAAAACTGCTCATTGAGTTCCGGATGTATGTTGCCGGTGACGGCCTTAAGCGCAATTTCCATATTTTTCTGGTGGAGATCGCGCACGATTTCGGCTTTCACAAATTCAACGGGAATGGTATCGCGGCTGCGAAGCTTATAAATATTCATTCCGGACATTTCATTCTCAAGCTTCGTGACTTCACCCGGCTTCAAAGCGAGCAGATCTTTTTCAATTCCGGCAGGCAGGCCGCCTCTGCGCTTGATGCCAAGATCGGTTTTTGGAGGAGAGGGAAGAGAGAGAGTTTTATAGACTTCATCCTGAAGCTTTTGTGTTTCTTCACCTCGGGCTGCGCGATCGTGAATGTCATTGGCCATCTGCTGGAATTTCTTTTGATATTCGGCGCGAGAAGCGGGTGTGCGATTGGTGTTGATTGAAGGAATGATGATGCGCTCAACCTTGAAGGAATCGTATTTGGCAATATTTTCCTTGTAGTAGGCCTCAATCTCTTCCTGCGGCGGGTTGCTGAACTTCGCTTCAAGTGAATAGCGATAGGAGTCAGCCAGCGCCCGAACGCGCGCTATCCTCATCAATTCCTGGAAGCGGGGATCGTTTTCCGCGCCGGCCTTCTCACCTTCACTGGCCAGGGCCAGCAACTGGGCATAACTTTCCGCAAAACTACGCATTGCGGCCGGGTTGGATATTTGCGCCGCAAGATTCATTCCGGAGAGCATTTTGTTGAACTGCTCTTTGGTGATCACGGTTTCGCAAGAATCGGATTTGGCGGAGCCAGCTTTGGCGGAAGACGTGTCCTTTGGGCAAACACCATGAATTGTCACGACAGGGGCATTCGGGGGCACATTATCGGGATTAAATGGCTGTTGCGGCAAGGGAGGCGCGGGCTGCTGGGTTATCGGAATAGGAGAAAGGGGTTGCGCCGGAGGAGCGACCGATGTCTGCGCGAACGCACATGTTCCAGCCAGAAGAGTGGTAATAAAAATTCGGATCATGAATGACGAGACCTTCCTCAGCAACGATGGCAAGAAATTTGGGGGAGATGCGCTATCCTACCATATGTTGCTTTCTGATGGGGCGCCTTCTTCCGTCCCGCATTGGGCTTATAAGGCGATCACCCGATGTGACTTCCGCACTGTTAGTGCTTTTGAGGAAGGGACAGCGGGCGAATGCGGATTTTCCGCTCAGCCAAACTGCTAAAAGGTGATACAAACATCAGGAGACCACGGAGGTCGATGATCACGATGAAATCTTTATTCTTACGCGCAATTTTTCCTGCTCTATTGCTTTGCCAACTGGCAGCCGCCCAGCAAAACGTGCGCACCATATTCCTGGTGCGGCACGCGGAGAAGGCCTCTGCCGCCGCGGACGCGCCGCTAAGTGCTGAAGGGGAAAAACGGGCAGAATGCCTGGCGACCACGCTTAAGGACGCGGGCATAAAACAGATTTATGTGACGGATGTTCTACGCACACAGCAGACAGCGGCCCCACTGGCCAAAGCGCTAAAAATTAAGCCCACAATTCTTCCCGCCAAGGACCCCAACGCGTTGATCAAGAACCTGGTTTATGCGGGCGGCGGAAACATTCTGGTGGTGGGACACAGTGACACGGTGCCCTTTGTGATCGCCCGCCTTCAGGGTGGAACAGTGGCGCCCATCGGCGAAAATGAATATGACCGATTGTTCGTGATGACTATTGCGGAAGCCGCCGGCATGCCAGCTTCGACCCTGCACTATTGCAGCGCGGGAACTCCCGCCAAGGCTACACCCACACCGGCGCATCCGGCCAAGAAGAAGGCCCCAGCGAAAAAAATGTACTGAGTCTTACGACTGGAAACAAAAGGCGGGCTAATGCGGCCCGCCTTTTGCTGTTTGGAGTCTTCAACGATCTACTGGACATCGACTGAGCCGCCAATCGGGTTACCTGTGTAATCCTTCATCTTTGCAAAGTCCGGACTGCCGAAGTGTGATTGCGCTTCGGCAGTCCGGAAGTTGGTTAATGGACTCTGATCGTTATGGTTGACGTTGGATTTGATGTGTCAATCCCATCAAAGCTGACAGTGCCGGTGGGCAGTAATTGCAAGTTGTTCTGGTTAGGCGCTGTAATGTTCACCGTAACTTTCATGACCGTGACTGGATTCGCCGCTTTGGGCCCGCCCAGGCTGGCAATGCTGCAGATCACCAGGTTTGTGTTGATCAATCCGGGGATCGGTGGATTGCAAGTGACGGGATTGCTGCCGCTATTTGGAGTGGCACTCACTCCAGTAATCGTCAGCAAGCTGTCAATGTTCATCGTGAGCAGCAGATTATTGGCCTGTACGCCAGTAGTGTTCTGGACAGTCCAGGTAAGCGTCCCTTTCGATCCAGGGTTGAGGCTGGTGGGCACGCCATTGCCAGAGATCGGAACGGAGATTTGCGGGGCGTTGGGTGGCGGAGGAGTTCCGGGAGGCGAAGTAGTGCGGTGTTCCTCCTTGAAGGTGGTTGATGAACCGGCCACATCGTTGGCCGTGACACGAGATGTGAGCGTGATCTGCGCTTTCTGCATCTGCACGGGCACATCGATGACAACGACCTGGCCGGGAGCCATGTTGCCGAGCGCGCAAGCCACGTTCGTTATACCCACACCCCCCGCGGTACACGTCCCCTGAGGCGGCTGGGCGACGATGATGAACGCTCCGTCCGTGGTGCTGAGAACGTTATTTACAATCACGTTCGTTACCGGGAAGAGCGAAGTGTTTGTGACCGTGACTTCATACGAGACAATGGCCGGTACAGGATTTTGTGATGGCGGCCCCGAGACCAGGATTTTCATCACCGGGACGTTGGCGGCTGAAGGTGTGATTGGCGCTGACGGAGCCGACTCCAGACCACTTCCTGCAGAACTTGTGGCATGGACTGTAAAGCTATACGGCGTGCCGTCAGTCAGGCCTGAAAGGATGGTATTTACGCTGCTGGTGGCCGGGGCAGAAATGGTTGAACTGATTCCGCCGGGAATGCCATTCACCAAGGCTGTCACCGTATAACTGGTGACAATCGCGCCGTTGCTGTTCACAGGAGCTGTCCAGGAGACATACGTCTGCGTGTCTCCGGCAATTGCAGTGACGGCAGTTGGCGCTCCGGGAATGACGGCTCCAAGAGGCACAACGTTGCTGTTGGCGGAGAGTGCGCTCGACCCCTGTGCGTTGCTGGCGGAAACCTGGAATTGATACGCCACATTTTGCGCAACATTAATGTTCGTGGATGTGGGCGGGAAGAGACCGCCGGCAAGCGGCGCGACCAACACGTCTGGAAGCAGAAGACCGTTGGACGCAAAGCTGTTATGGACGGTATAGCTGGTGATCGGCTGGGCCACTTGCGTGGGACTCCAGATGACGGTAGCTGTGGGCAATAAGCCGCCGCCGGTAGCGATGACATCGAGCGGAGTTCCGGGAGGAGCGGGCGCGGCGGAGGTTTGCGTGGTCTGGAACCATCGGCCAGCTCCAGCTGTGCCAAGCGCGCTGGGATCGTCACCTGCGTACACAATGAGGTTTGCAGGATCAGTACCGTCAATTCCTACAGCGGTGACAGTGGAAAGCCGGTTTGCGGACGAATTCGTGTAAGTCAGCGTAAGAGTCTGGCCTGCCGAGCCTCCGGTGACGTTGCCTACCCAGGCGACATCCGTCGGCAAGCCAATATAGAGATTGTTGCCGTTGATGGAGGGATAGAACTGATCGCCGGCAACAGCAGTCGCGCCGATGATCGACGGCAGAGTGAGCCGGATTGTGCCGTTGCTGGAACTGCATGCGGGGTTGGTGCCAATGAGACAAACCGTATCAGCGCTGGGAATCACGAATACAGATTCCGGACTGGCGCCCCACAAATCGTGCCCCATCCAGGCAAGGCCCGCGCCCACGCGATTGTTGGGGATGGTGGCAACGGTCTGCATGAACTGGCTGCATGTTCCGAAGTTGCTGGAATTAGCCGCGCCGGGATTGTTGAATTTGAGGATCAGCGGGGCCTTGCCGAAGCCGACCCAAAGATTGCCTTGAGGATCGAGAGCGGCGGAGTTGGGAAAGAGCTGCGTTCCCGGGAAACTGCAACCTGTCTGACCTGCGGGAAATGTGCTGCTCGAGGGGCTACCACCCAAACTGAAGAGCGAAGTTTGATCCAGCGATCCATTGCCGCTGTCTCCGGCGGCAAGATAACTGATCCTGAAGACGCCTTGAGAGACGCGCTGGTTATCCACGAAGTAAAGCAGATTATTGACGGGGTCAAGGGC
>JBAVUZ010000759.1:0-2430 GCA_049697035.1 Candidatus Angelobacter sp.
GCCTGGGTAAGCGTATTCAAAAAACTTACAAGCGCCGTAGGTGCGGCACAGACTGCGCATACCGGCTCTTTCATCTTTAGGACGCAAACTCCCACTGCGGACAGCTCGCTGAATTGTGGGCCTTCAAGTTTTTTATTGGTACTTGTGCGGCCAGCCACCAACTTCTTAATCGGACTGTAAAACTTTCCCACGACGGCGCCGGTCCAATCCGTCTTTTCTGGAATATCCGTAAAATCGATGTCTTCATCCTTCATGCTTTTTAGGGCGCGAATCTGTTTAGCCTGATTTTGTGTGAGTTTCATGAATTCCGTTTAATTCTACCTCGGGTTTTCTCCGTGTCTCAGTGCCTCCGTGGTGGACTCCTCTGCCGGGGGCCACGAAACCGCCATAGGACTTTCTGTGACCGATTCCGTGCATCGAATTCGTTCCCCGCTCATCCAAAATTAAATAAGGAGGATTCATGGAAGCAAGAATCGATTATCTGAAAGTTGGTCGCGGAGTATATGAAGCGATGCTCGGTCTTGAGAAATACCTTCATCAATGCGGACTTGAGGAAAAGCTGCTTGACCTGCTCAAGCTGCGGGTCTCGCAAATCAACGGATGCGCGTACTGCATCGACATGCACTGGAAAGACCTGCGCGCGCTGGGCGAAACGGAGCAGCGGCTTTACGGCTTGGACGCGTGGCAGGAATCGCCCTACTACACTGACCGCGAACGCGCGGCACTGGCCTGGGCGGAAACGGTTACAAACATCAAAGAAACCCACGCGCCGGACGATGTTTACCAGGAGACGCGAAAGCACTTCAACGAGAAGGAAATAGCTGACCTGATCCTGGCCATCTCCACCATCAATGCCTGGAACCGGCTGGCAATTTCCGCCCGGAGCGTACCGGGACTGTATCAGCCGGCACGCAGCCACGAGCAAAAGAGAAGCGCGTAAGGCCTTGTGACCAAAATCACGTTTTAAAATGCGCGCCTTTCGTTAAGATTACTGTGTGTACACAGGCGTCACTCCGGCAAAGCTACCCGACACGGTGCCGGCGTCTGTGGAAAGCAGTCCGCATGCGTGTTTTGCCCTGACTGAGTCGCTCTATATCTGTTATTGCAACTCAGCATGGGACCGGTTTGCCCTGGAAAATGGCGGCGGAGCAGACGTATTGGCGGCCTCGGTGCTGCACAAGCCTTTCCTGCAGTTCGTGGCCGATGACCTGAGGGAAAACATCAAAAATCTCTTTCAAAGGGCGCGCACCCTCGGACGCCTGCAATCACAAGATTACGAGTGCTCCTCCGCGCAGGTCTTTCGTCTTTACCGGATGCAGGTATATCCGCTTCAGTCGGGTTCCGGCTTTGTGGTGAACAATTCGTTGCGGGTTGTGCATCCGCACACGCGAGCGGTCTGCGAGCCGGATGATGCCATTTATCGCTGCAAGCTGGGTCTGATCCATGTGTGTGCCAATTGCCGTCGCACACAACGCGTTGGCGATCCGGAGATCTGGGACTGGGTCCCGGCATATGTGGAGCGTCCCCGGCGAGAGATGACGCACACTGTCTGTCCTTTTTGCCGCGAATACTATTACAGCGCTTATCTGCCCGGCGCAGCGCGAGAGTAGCGCAAGCAAACCTCCCCTAGGCTGGAAGAACATCAATCCTGAAAAGCTTACGCATCTCACTTTTCTCATGAGAGCTCGCACTCATCGTGGTGAATCTACGCAGTCATGCCCTTTAGGTTTCGGACATGCTGCCTGGTGGACTGTTGCTCACCCATTGAACGCCGCTTGTCATGCTTGTTATGCACTTGGCAGTGATGCGTTCGCCATTGCGTGTAATGTAGGTCACATCATACGTCCTGCCATATCGGCCAGTAGCTCGGAGCCAGACTCTATCGATGTCAATGACTTTGCCTCCGTGAGCCTCAACGTGTTCACGAATGCGTTGACGGTCCATTTTTGGCCACACGAACAGGACAAGGACCAGAAGGGCGCCCATCCAAACCGCAAACAATATCGCGCTCAGGTTACTCATCTGGATTGCCCTTGATTTTACGGTTGGCGAACATCATTTCCCCTTCTCCCGATAATTGAAGTATCCCCAAACCTGCTCGCTCATCCGACCAATCGCGTCTTCCAGTTCTGAGTAATAGCCGCGATGATGCGCAGAGAAAAACACCACCACCACGCGCCCCGCCGGAGACTCAATCAGGCCCACGTCATTGGCGATATACGGTGGAAAG
Source organism: Candidatus Angelobacter sp. (assembly GCA_049697035.1). GTDB lineage: Bacteria > Acidobacteriota > Terriglobia > Terriglobales > Acidobacteriaceae > Angelobacter. Next base: position 2,231 of record JBAVUZ010000759.1, read on the forward strand.
TCGCCGGTCTTGTGCGGGGTTTCAACATCGTCCAGCATGAAGCGCGGAATGCGTGTGCGCATCTGCTGCTGGCCCATGATTCGCAGCATTTCCTTGCAGGATTTTTCGCTGGCGGCTTTGTTTGTCGCCATCATCTCCAGCAGCCTCCCCATATCGCGCGCGCTGGCCAGCCCGAATGGGTGCTTGCCTTCAAAGTGGAA
>JBAVUZ010000760.1:0-3709 GCA_049697035.1 Candidatus Angelobacter sp.
CTAATAGCTTGCAGCGCAAATCGTCCGAGTAAGCTTTGGGCATCGTTTGGTTTGTACGGAGATCGCCACTCGCAGCTTAACCTGGATTTAAAGTCCAGGGATATAACTACTTTGGAACTGCTTTAGACTAGCCGGCACGTTCAAATAGGCGGAATTCCTTTCAGCACTTCTTTTCCAAAATTATTTGACCGGTATCACACCCAACGCGCGATCAAGATCAGCCACCTGAAACACGACGCCATCTTTTACCACGGTCCTCACGCGTCGAATGTCACTGATCTGGCTTGCGGGATTGCCGTCGACGAGAATCACGTCTGCGAGTTTGCCCGGAGCGATGGAGCCGAGTTTGCTGTCACGCTTTACGACGCGCGCAGCTCCAAGAGTGGCAAGCTGGAGAACTTTCGGTGCGGGAATGCCGGCTTTTACGTAAAGCTCAAGCTCGCGATGCAGGGCAAAGCCAGCAAGAGAATCTGTGCCGGCCACGATGGGCACGCCTGAGTCATAAAATGTTTTGGCCATGTCGAGCATGCGCTGGAAGGAATCCTGATAGCGCTGGTCCTGGCCTGCGGGAACTTCAAGTCCGCCATAGAGAAAGCCACGGCGCACCTGCGCGGGCATGTTGTCCGCCACGGGTGCAAAGCCCCGCGCCATTTTGCCCGGACGATCATCAAACATGCTTTCAAAGATGCTGAGCGTGGGGTCGAGAACGATCTTGTGTTCTTTGAGGAGCTGAATGAAGGCCTGCACCTGTTCGGATTTTGGATCGATCTCAGCGCCGTGGGCTGCGACTTCAGTAAAGCGCGCCGGGGTGCGCGTGTCTTTTACCTGCGGCATGAAATCCAAAAAGATGAAATTCATGTGCTGGATTTCATCCACGCCATCACGCACGAACTGCTCGGCGTTCATTCCTGAAGGAACGTGGCCGCTCACGCGCATGCCGTGTGCATGTGCCATCTCCACAATCTTGGGCAAGAGCTCAGGCTTGAGCGAGCTATAGACTTTGATCTGGATATAGCCAAGCCTGGCGTAGTTATCGATTGCAGTTTTGGCTTCTTCTTCCGTGTCGGCAAAAACTTTTGTCGGCCCCTGATATGGGCCGCGGCCGTCAATGAATCCGGCCATCACAATGCGCGGGCCGATTTCAGTCCCAGCGTCAAAGCGGCTGCGCATCTGCATCAAGGCGTCTGTGTCATTGGCCAGGTCGCGGACAGAAGTTACTCCGCACGACATATGGAGAAGGCCGTCACCGGGCTGCACATGCACATGCATGTCCCACAGGCCGGGCATCAGTGTTTTGCCGGCTGCATCAATGGTCTCAGCGTTTTTAGGGAGCGGCACCTGGCCGTCGGCGCCTACGGCAGTGATCTTGTCGCCCGTGATGACCACTGTGCGATTCGGAAACATCTGAGCGGATTCGGAATCAAACAGGTTGGCATGAACAAAGACCAGTGGAGCTTTTGGTTTGTGAGCAAGAGTCTGCGCCAGCTTCTTTGAGCGCTCATTGTCAAACTTATCCTGCTCTTTGAGAAGGTCGCCCGCAGTTCCTTCCCAGCCTTCCTGAATGATGGAAGACCAGGTTGAAACCGACGCGAACAGCTTGCCATCGGCATTCAGCCAGAATGGGAATGGACTAAAACCTAAACCATCAATCGCATATTGGGTAACTGCCTGCGACTGCCCATTCGCGGTGATTTTGAGTCCACTGCGCTTCTGAATGGAGGCTTCACCCGCAGGAAGCAATGGCAGCTTGTGTTGAGGCGCGGCGAGCAGAGCCTGCGCCAGCAACGCAGTTTCTTCTGACGCGCCAGAGATGCTGGTATAAAACGCTTTCCCACCGATCTTCTTCTGGCCTTTTTCCGATCGATTTTTCCAGCTTGCGGCGCCTTGCTTGAGCGAGAAGCGCTCATCAACAGGCGCTTTCAGGTAATCGACTCCGGTGATTTCAATTTCAGTGGGAATACCGTCTTTGCCGGTGCGAAGCTTTTCATTGACGTTGGGGCCGCGGCCGCGATCATTGAACTCAAAATGGACTTGCAGGCTGCCGTCAGGATTGCGCGTGGAACTTTCATAGCCGGCTTTGTTGCCGGAGAGAATAAAGGTGTAGCGAGTGGGCTTTGCCGCATCAGATGGCGGAGCCGCAGTGGTCTGGGATTGGGCTAAGGCAGCAAATATCGGGAAGAGAAGAAAACAAAGCTTTTTCATAAGAAGTCCTAGTTCAGCTAAACCCTGGTTCAGCTAAGGATTGTAATTGGCACTCTACTGGGCAGTAGTTGGACGTACCAGATCAGTCTTCCGGTAGCTCTGCCACGGCGGCCCCGCTGCGATTCGATGGCCGCGGCTTCTTTGGAGCAGTGACGTAGGCATAAGGATCGACGGGCGGATCAGGTTCCTTACGAGCGCGTTGGGGGAGCCAGCCAATTAGTTAGATGGCGAAAAAATTTGCGAAGCCGGGAATGATCGGACTGCGGCATGCGTCAGCTCTCCTGCCCAAAAATCGTACCATGGGAGCCGAAAAGGGAACTAAGTATCTAATTTTATGGATTAACCCCCGTTAAAAGACGGCGATTTTTGGATTTCAGCCTATTTTTGCCAAGGGCCGTTTACTCTTACTATCGATAGAGGGGAAAAGTGCGACAATAAGAGTTAAGGACCGGTCCTTTTCCGGCCTCCGGGACATCTAATAAAGAGCCAATGACACAAAATCAAAATCTTTTCTTTCAGAAGTTTGGCATTACTCCCAATGATCTTCAGCGCTACCTGGGCGAAGCGCTTTCCGCCGGGGGCGATTATGCCGATTTGTACTTTGAATACCTGACATCCACTTCCATCAGCGTGGATGAGTCGATAGTGAAATCTGCGTCGCAGGGAATTTCTGCCGGCTGCGGCGTGCGCGTATTGGCAGGCGAGCGTACGGGCTATGCCTATACCGACGACCTTGCCCCGGAAAAAATTCTGCGCGCCGCACGGACTGCGGCGTTGATTGCACGCGGACCGGCCAAGAGTCCTATTGAGGGATTTAAGGAAAATTTGAATCACCAGCTGTATCCCGTGGCCTCGCCTTCTGCCGATGCGGACATTGCAGCAAAGCTGGAGCTGGTGATGCGAGCGGACCGCGCAGCGCGGGCTTATGATCCGCGCGTGGTGCAAGTGCGCGCCGGTTATTTTGATGAAATGCGCCAGATCCTGGTGATTGGCTCGGACGGAACTTTTGCTAGCGATGTCCAGCCGATGGCGCGGTTTAGCGTGAGCACGATTGCCAAGGCCGGCGAGAACTCCGCCAAAGGCGCGGCAGGCGGTGGCGGACGCGTAGGCATCGATTTCTTTATGACGGAAAAAACTCCGGAGCATTTCGCGCACGACGCGGCACGGCAAGCCATTATCCAGTTGGGCGCGGTTGAAGCTCCGGCGGGCGAAATGGAAGTTGTGCTGGGACCCGGCTGGCCGGGAATCCTGCTGCATGAAGCCATTGGCCATGGACTGGAAGCGGATTTCAATCGCAAAGGAACATCTGCTTTTTCCGGCATGGTGGGCAAGCGCGTGGCGTCAGACAAATGCACGGTGGTGGATAACGGCACGCTGCCTTCGCGGCGCGGATCAATCAACGTGGATGATGAGGGATCACCGACGCAGAATACAGTTCTCATCGAAAAAGGAATTCTGAAGGGCTACCTCAGCGATAAGCTTTCCGCGAAGCTCATGGGCATGCCAG
>JBAVUZ010000761.1:0-3601 GCA_049697035.1 Candidatus Angelobacter sp.
AAACCGGCGAGCTGACCTGGAATAATCCGGTGGTCCACACTGTAACCAATTCCGGGAATGCCACCGCAAAGACGATTGTGCTGGAATTCCGTGGCCGTCCAGCCGGAGAAGGGTCAGAGTCGATGGGACCAAACTCCAAGGATGCGCCCAAGCCGCACGACCATCACTAAGGAAGATCTTAGGATTGGGCTCAAGACCGGAAGGGCCTTAAGCCGTTTGGAACGAAGCGACTGGGGTTCTAACCGAGGAAAAGCCGCGAGGCCAGTGATCGCCGAGCGGCTTGCCACAAGGCTGATAACTCTCCGCAATTAAGAGGATCTCAAAGCGGTTTGGAGCGAAGCGACAGAGGTAAAGCAGCGAGCCCCGTGTGGCGGCGAGCTGCGTGCATCAGGTGCAGTACGCATTCAAGGCGAGAACAATCTTAAGCGGTTTGGAGCGCAGCGACATAGACAAAGGTCACTTGCGGGCGCATCCGGTTGTTTTTACAATCTTTACTATGAGAAAGTCCCGCGTCGCGGGCCTGTTGTTTCTGGCCACAGCCGCTTTGGCCCAGCACCAGCAGTCCGTGGAGATCACATCTGAACCCAGTCACCATCAGGTTTTGCAAAATGAATACGTGCGCGTGTTCAACGTGACGGTGGCGCCCCGGGCAACAACGCTGGTCCACAAGCACAATTATGACTATCTCTTTGTGACGCTGGGTGACTCAGACGTGGTGAGCGTTCGTCCGGGCGAAAAGCCAGTCGCGCTGAAACTCAAGGACGGAGAAGTGCGATTTACGCCGGGCAACTTCGCTCATGCCGCCATCAACCAGAGCGACCGCCCGTTTCATAACATCACCATTGAGCTGTTGAAGCCGTCTACGAACGTGAAGACCTGCACTAGCTCCTGCGATACAGCCGGCTGTGTTGGATCCCTCCCGGGAACCACTGGCGATAATTCCTCAGTCCCAGGCTGCCCTCGCACTACCCGTCTGATTTCCGCCGACCAATGGACAGTCTCCCTTGTCGGCTTGCCGCCCAACGCGACCTTGAACAGACCAGCGGGCGGCCCTGCTCTTCTAGTTGCCGTAACCAAACTTGAACTTGGCAGACAGTCCGGTGACGCTGTGGGCCCATTCAAGCGCGCACCAGGCGGTTTTGATTGGATTGCTGCAGGACGGCAGGAAACGATGCACAATGGCGCTTCTCAGCCGGCCCAGTTTGTGACCTTGGAATTCAAGCCGGAGCAGAAAAATCCATGACGATCACAGAATCCAACCTGCGTCCGGACACTCCAGAGGTGCGCGAATACAATCGCGCGCGCCGCTGGCTGGAGCTTGGCGATCTGGTCGTTAGCTTTGGATTTCTCATCGTGCTGCTGGTCACCGGTTGGACAAAAACGCTCAGCGGCCTGGCCACCCGCATGGCCCCCGATCGTTACTGGCTGGATCTGTTTTTCTATGTAATGTTTCTCAGCTTGATCAGCAAGGCGCTTGGCTTTGCCCTGGATTTCTACGGCTTCCGACTGGAGCACCGCTTCAACCTTTCCAACCAGCGTCTTTTTTCCTGGCTTAAGGACGAATTCAAAGGCTGGCTGCTGGGACTGGTCATGGCAACCCTGCTGGCCGAAATCGTCTATGCGCTGATCCGGACTTCGCCCCAATACTGGTGGATCATTGGCTGGCTGATCTTCATGGGCTTGTTCGTCTTTTTCGCGCAAATTGCGCCCGTGGTCCTGTTCCCGCTGTTTTACAAATTTGTTCCCCTGCAGAATGACGAGTTGAAAGCCCGCCTCGTGCGACTGGGTGAGCGCGCCGGTACGCGCGTGCGCGGCGTCTACGAATGGAAGCTCTCTGAAAAAAGCAAAAAGGCCAATGCCGCGCTCACGGGGATGGGCAACACGCGCCGCATCATCCTGGCGGACACGCTTCTGCAAAACTACAGCGATGACGAAATTGAAGCCGTCCTGGCCCATGAACTCGGGCATCACGTGCACGGGCACTTGCTCAAGATGATCGTGGTGCAGGCCCTGGTCACGCTGGCGGGCTTCTGGGCCGCGAATTACGTGCTGCGCTACGCCATTGACGAACAACACATGTTCCAGCACCTCGCCGACTTTGCCAACCTGCCGCTGCTCGCCCTCGTCGCCAGCGGACTATCACTGCTGCTGATGCCGGCCCTCAACGCCTACTCGCGCTTTACTGAGCGCCAGGCCGACCTTTACTGCTGGAAGAGCGTCTCTGACGTTACGCCGTACATCAGCGCCATGGAAAAGCTGGCGCGCCAGAACCTGAGTGAAAGCCATCCTTCGCGCTTGGTGGAATTGCTGTTCCATTCCCACCCGCCGATTTCCAAGCGCATTGCCGCCGCGGAAGCCTGGGCCAAAAACCACCGGCCCAGCCTGGCCACCTGATTTAGTCCTGTTGATTGCGTAGATGGAGGACAAGGCTTGCGATAAAAGTCTTACAAGCTATTTCGATCAGCGTTCATCAGCGTTCATCTGCGGCAAAGATTTTCTTGCTACCTGCCGGATGCCCTCACCATCTCTTCCACCCTGCGCAAATCTTCTTCCGTATCCACACCCACGGTGTTGAACGGCGTCTCTGCTACATAAATGTCGATTCCATTGTCCAGAAATCGCAATTGCTCCAGCCGCTCCGCCGCCTCCAGTTTCGATTCCGGCAAATTGCAGAAGCGGTCGAGCGCCTGGCGCCGGTAGGCATAAAAGCCCAGATGCTTGAAGTAGGCAACAACGCCGGTCTTGTCGCGATCAAAAGGAATCGTCGAGCGGGAAAAATAAAGCGCGCGACCATTCAAGTCCGTCACAACCTTTACCGCGTTGGGATTATCAACATCCTGTGGTGGACACGGCGTCTTGATGGTGGAAACCATTACCTTGGGATCCTGCATCGGTTGCAGCAAAGCGTCCAGATGCTCAGGCCGTGCAAGTGGCTCGTCGCCCTGGATATTTACATACACGTCAGCGGGAATGCGCTGCGCCACTTCATACACCCGGTCGGTGCCGCTGCGATGCTTGTCGGATGTCATCTGGGCTTTCCATCCGCGCGCTTCCGCAAGCTGCAAGACCTCTTCGGAATCCGTGGCGATGATCACGTCCCGCAACAGCGGAGATTTTTTCGCTGCTTCGTACACGCGTACGATCATCTGCTGACCGGCAATCTCGCGCAGTATCTTGCGCGGCAGGCGTGTGGAGGCAAGCCGCGCAGGGATGATCGCGATCGCGGAAAAAGTCGTTGGCATGAAAACGAGCGTCTACCTTTTCCTCATCTGCTGCAGTTTTTGTGACTTCTCTTCCACGCTCTTCACCAGCTTACCCTTCATCTCCTTCAGCTTGCCGGCAACCGTGGTATTGCTCAGCCCGATAATCTGCGCGGCCAGGATCCCAGCATTCGTTGCCCCAGCCTTGCCGATCGCTGTTGTCGCCACAGGAATGCCCGCGGGCATCTGGACAATCGCCAGTAGTGAATCCATGCCATTCAGCGGCGTAGAAGGAATGGGCACGCCGATCACAGGCAGCGTTGTTTCGGCGGCAATCACGCCTGCCAAATGTGCCGCGCCGCCTGCTCCGGCGATGATGACCTTAACGCCGCGCCCGGCGG
>JBAVUZ010000762.1:0-3031 GCA_049697035.1 Candidatus Angelobacter sp.
CGCCGCAAGCTTGAAACAATTGAGTTCCCGCTGACCTCAAGCGAAGAACCTGTATACCGGGAGGCATTGTAATGGGCCGCTTATTAGCAATCATCTTTGGAGCGCTTACGGTGGGATTGATCGCCGTGGGCACGGTGCATGGCAGCAAGACCACGCACGCCTCCACGCCGGACGGCGCTGTGCAGGCAATGTTTGACAATGCCAAGACGCATGACTGGCAGGGCGCGTATGCTTTTGTCGCTCCTTCCAGCAACGTTGACCAGGGCGGCTTCGTTCGTGATCTGGCTGGACGCAACGGTAGCCTGCGCACCTATTCTCAGCTTGACTCGATCAACACGCGCGTGCTGCATGAGTCTGAAAATGAAGCCACGGTCCGCACTGAAATCAAGTATGCGACCGCCGTTGGAGCTTCTTTTGAGACGCGCGATTTGAAAGTTGTAAAGGACGATGGCACATGGAAAGTGGTGTGGCCGGCGGAAAAAGAAGTGAACGTGCCGCCGCAGGTGATTCCCGTGAACTATCTGCGCTGGGACATTGTGTGGCGCGGCGCTGGCGATGACTGGGGCGCGCAGAACGTTGAGAACCCGAATTGCCGCATTCTCTCCATGCACGCCGTGGAGCGCGATGGCTCTCTGATCATCATGGGCGAAGTGGTGAATGAAGATACCGTCCCGGCTTTCATCAGCGTGGGAGCGGTGTTGACCAACAATAGCGGCAAAGACATTGCAGAAGAAAGCAGCTTTGACAAGCTCTCACACGTTTTGCTGCCCAAGGAAGTCTCGCCGTATCGCATTGATTTTCCCGGTATCAAGAAGGCTGACGTAAAATCCGTTCGCATGACTCACAACTGGATGCTCGTGCCGGCATCGGCCGATCCCGTGATTGCTGTGTTGCATCAACGGATCGAAAAAGACCTGACTGGCCGCACCGTGCTGAAAGGCGAGTTGCTGAATGAAAGCGGCCAGACTGTAAACATCCCTCACGTGCTGGCCACGTTTTACGATAATGGCGGACAGGTGATCTGGGTTTCAGACGCTTATTCTGATAACGCTTTGCTGCCGCAGACGCCGCAGCCCTTCTCCGTGGCGTTGCGCGACGATCTGGCAGCGAACGTGCACACCTATCGCGTAACCGTAAATTATTACAGCCTGAACAGCCGTGAGAACTAACTATGCGTAAAGTAATTTATATCGGTCTGATTGTTGCGCTGTGCTGGTTCGCGGAGGACTGCGCACGCGCTGCGGAACTGCACGTACCGCAGAATGCCGTGGCGGGGCAGCCTCTCAGCATCGGCACGAGCGGGAGCGGAACACTGTACCTAGTCGGGCCCGGACAGGTGATCAAGAAAGAATTCAAATCTGGCGGCAGTGTAGATATCAAAGGGGAAGAACTCCGGAGCGCCGGACGATGGATTGCCGTGGTGCGCGGCGATTCGAATCAATCCCAGGTGTTCTGGGTAAAACCAGGCAAGCCGGGAAAGTTAAACTTCCTTGCCCGTCCCTCACGCGTGCCGGTTGCCCGACCCAACGTAATCAGCGGTGTGACCTTCATTTTTGATCAGTACCAGAACCTGATTCTGGATCCCACGCCCGTAAACTTTAATCTTTCCGTTGGCGGGGCAGGAGCAACGAAGACTGTTACCAGCCGTGAAGGGGTTGCGTGGATCAATAGCGCGTCCGCGCCCAAAGCGGGGGCGGCACAATTTGTCGCGTCTGTCGATGACACTTCTGTGACGCGCGTGGTGCAACAGGTTGCGGCTGATCCATGTGAGCGCAGTTTCCGCATGCATGTGGCTGGCCACACAGCCCAAAGCATAATCGTGGAAACAGATCCAATCCGCGATTGCAGTGGTAATCCGGTGCCGGACGGGACCATCGTTACGTTCATCCAGACTGATAAGACCGGCAAAAGCACCGTGGACGCGCGCATTAAAAAGGACACGGCGCGTGCCGAGTTGCCTGCATCTGACAACGCAACCATCACTATGGCTGCCGGCGTGGTGCTGGGCAATGAACTGCATGTGGGAGGCAGATAATGAAGCTTGCACGCATCCTGATCCTCAGTGCCGGTGTAGCGCTTGCGATCTCCGGCGTTGCGCCTCTGCTGGAGCGGATTTTCGCCGACACCAAACCTGCGGTGCAACTCAGCGTGAAGAACGCCCAGCCGCGCGAGGTGGAGGACGTAACACAAAACGCAATCGTGCGCGACTACACGCTGGCGTGGCAGGCCATCAGCACTTCACTGGCGAACAATACGCTCCAGCCTCTGAATGAAAACTTCGCAGGCTTTGCGCTGGATAAATTTACGCAACGCGTGAAAGACCAAAAACAGAACGGCCTGACAACGCGCATCATTGACCACGGGCACAAGGTGGACGCAATATTTTATTCGCCTGACGGCGCGGCCATTGAGCTAAAAGATACCGCAAGCATTGAGACCCAGGTGCTGGATGGAAGCACAGTGCTCCACTCAGACCAGGGACAAATCCAGTATTACGCTGTGATGACAGGTGCTGAAGACCGCTGGAAAGTGCGCGTGCTGGAGAGCACGGCGAAGTAGCCGTTATTTGTGATCCGGGGCCTTGAATTCATAAATCGCGGCAGTTTTCTTTGGCTGCGATCTGGCCAACTCTTCAAGGTGACGGTAACCAGATTGCAGAGCGGCCGCGAAAGTACTTTCCTGCCCCAGATAAAGGACCTTTGGCGAGCCGACTCTCTGCACGATACAGTGATGGATCGAAGGGTTCTCCTCATCGTCAGGAACAACGTCCGCGATATAACCATCCATCTGAATACGGGTTCCATACCTCTGGCAAGACGAATCGTGATCGAGATCTGAATCGTCAGCCAACTGCATATAGGGATCAATTTTAGAGCTCATAACTAATCCTTCTGCCGCACGGTCAATACGGGGCACTCAGCTTCAGCGATGACGCGGGCCGCCGTCGCCCAGGGTAGGTGCGAATTGATCCTTGCCGGCTCGGGATGGCGCGCGCCCAGCACAATCAGGTCAGCGCGCATCTGTTGCGCAA
>JBAVUZ010000763.1:0-10476 GCA_049697035.1 Candidatus Angelobacter sp.
GGAGTAACGCGTTCTGTCCCTTCAAGGTCACATCATTTTGCAACGCGCTCTAAGGCATGGGTGGGTCGCTTCCCTGCTGCTCACGGCGCCGATTTTCTCGCAAAACGCATTCGCCCAGAACGTGCCGCCGGTGGGCGAGCTATTTGCCTCGGACTCGAACAGCTCCAGCGCCATGCAGTTGGCCGGCTCTGGAATGGCGGTTTACTCAGGTTCAGAACTTTCTGCGGGAATCGCCCCGGCTACTCTCAAACTGGCCCGCGGTGGCCAGGTGCGTATCTGCCCGAGCAGCGGCCTGAACGTGACTGCGAGCGGCCAGGGGCTGATGCTGGCAACGGGCACAGGCGCGTTGGAAATCGAGTATGAACTTAAGCAGCAAGCTGCCGACGTTGTGATCACCCCGGATTTCAACGTCGCGCTGGTGGGGCCCGGCACATTTCATTTCGCTCTGGGAATCAACAAGAAGGGCGATACGTGCGTGAAGCCGCTGGCTGGGAATGCGGGTGAAATCACGTTTTCAGAGCTGCTCGGAACGGGAGTTTATAAGTCCGGAGCGAATCAGACAATCGTTTTCCGTGGCGGCAAGCTGGACAGCAAAACGGAGCTCACCGGCGAATGCGGCTGTCCTGCGGCAGCGCCCGTGATTCGCGCTGAAGCGCAGCCAAGCTCCAAGCCAGTGGATGAAACACCCAAACCGGCGGAGCAAGTTGCGGTCATCAATGATGAGGCCACGTCGCCATTGCCGCCCGAGAAGCCAGGCCAGGTCCACATGCAGGTGGATACGCCATTTGTGTTCAGCGCCCGGCCAGCCTCGGGGCACTCATATGCAGTGGCAAAAGTACAGTTTTCCACGCTTCCGAACGTTTATTTTGTGCAAGAAAAGGTCGATCCCGTCGTTCTTATAGCAAGGCAGCCAGAGGTGTCTCCAAAGGCAACGGCCCAGACATCTAAACCGGAAGATAAGCCCCGGAAAGAGAAGAAGGGTTTTATGGGGCGGGTGAAGGGCTTTTTTGGCTCGCTGTTTCACCGTTAAGTTGTTGGTTCGGCACGGATTACAAATGGTGGCTTTAGTGCAAATACCAAAGTGAAACTTTTATTCGCCGCGCGGAGTCTAAAGTAGATAAACTTTTATTATGTCTTTGCCTGATCCAAAAAATCCGAAGCCGAAGAATCCAGCTTCCAGTGACTCTGAAGTGCCGCAGCAGGAAGTGGTCAAGTTCGCTAAAGAGCAGCCGGTGAACACCTCGGTAATGCCCACGATGCTGGGCGTTGGGTATGGCACGTACCAGCAGCGCCCGGAAAACTTTCTACTTTCCTTCGTGACCCATACCGCGGGTCTGGGGCTGATGTTATGGCTGCTGCATTTGACTGTTCCGGCAAAGATCATACCCCCCACGACCGCCAACTCCGTGGAACTGGCGCCCTACATCCCTATGAAAGTAGGCAAAGGCGGGCCTAGCGGCGGCGGCGGTGGCGATGCCAGCAAACTGAAAGCTTCCACCGGTACACCCCCGAAAGCGGCGAAGCAGCAGTTCACTCCGCCAACTGTAATCGTTCAGCAAAAAAGTAAGTTGATGATGGAGCCCACGGTAATTGCCGATATAAAGACTCCGCCGAACACGCAGTTGGGCGATCCACTTTCCAAGCTTATGACGCCTTCCAATGGTGTCGGCGTTGGCGGCGGTATCGGGAGCGGCAGTGGCGGTGGCGTTGGATCAGGGCACGGCGGTCCTGGCGTTGGCCCCGGGATTTTCCATGTGGGTGATGGCGTAAGCGCACCCCGTCCGATCTTTACTCCTGAACCTGAATTTTCAGAAGAAGCGCGCAAGGCCAAATATCAGGGCGTTGTGGTGCTGAATATAGTTGTCGGCACCGATGGCCGCGTGCATAACCCGCGCGTGATTCGCGCACTGGGCATGGGCCTGGATGAAAAAGCCATTGAAGGCGTGAAGACCTGGAAGTTTGATCCTTCAAAGAAAGATGGACGCGCCGTAGCGGTGGAAATGAATATTGAAGTGGCCTTCAACCTCTACTAAAAAACAAGTCTGAAAACAAAAAAGGAGATGCGCGATGCATCTCCTTTTGATTTTTGCGGAAGAAATTATTCCTCGACTTCTTCCAGTTGGCCGTTTTCCAGTTTCTCCTGGCAGGCGATGCAGTAGCGGGTCCAGGGCACAGCTTCCAATCGCTTGGCGTTGATCTCATTTCCGCAGTTCACGCACTCGCCAAACTCGCCTTCTCTAATCCGCTGCAACGCAGTCTCAACCATCGCCAAAAGCTGGCGATCGTTATTGCTCTGGGCAAAAAGAAATTCCTTGGTATAGGAGCTTGCCGCGCGATCGGCAATGTCCTGAGCCGTGTCCTGGTCAGCGATGCGGCCATCTTCTTCCGTACGGCTCACGGTTTTGCGCAGGACTTGCTGACGCTCTTCCAGTCGTTTTTTAAAGCCTTCCAGCTTCTTCTTGTCCATGTCTTTTGATAAATGATTTATCTTAGTCGTCATAATAATTACCGTCAAATATGTTGCGGGAACGACGATTAGATGCAGCCAAGAGCCCGGTTGTCACCGTGCCGTGTAATGAATCTGTAAAAAGAAAAATAAAAAAAGCGGCCTGATCACAGGCCGCCTTTTGCAAAGAGGCGAAGGAGGAAGGGAAATCTCTCAGGAAAGGCGATGCACGATGCAGTCCCGGCTTGCACCAAGACACACGGATTGAAGAAGTCTCAATTCTTGGAAGAGGGTTGAAATCATTTTTAGTTTACGTGCCTCTTTATTTGCTTCTTAATATAAGCAACTCGGAAACCAAAGCTTCTTCCTCTGCCTTGTGGAATATCGGACAAGAATTAACTGGCTTATTTTGTGTAGCTTACGTTAGCAATTAGAGAGATATGGCAGACTTTGGCGTTTCTGAGCTGCGGGAATTAGAGTTGCCTCATGTGGCATCAGAGTACCAACATTAGACCTCTTCATGCTTAAGCTGGGTTTTGGTTTGCTCTTCCATGGCCTTCAGCTTATTGAGAAGAGCTTTGTAACTGATCTTGAGGATCTTGGCGGCCTGTCTGCGGTTCCAGCGGGTTTGAGCCAGTACCCGCTCAATGGCTTCCCGCTCGGCTTGCATCGCCGCACGCCGGCCAATCTCCAGCAATGATGGCATTTCAATTTCGACGCCATTGCTTGATTGCATCGCTGGCGTCGTCTCAGCCACGGCAACAGGTTGCGCGGCCATCCCGCCAAACGATGTGACAATGGGTTTGTGGGTAGCCAGCTCACGGATGATTTGTGCCTCATTCCCCACGATCACGTATCGCTTCACCATGTTTTCCAACTCGCGAATGTTTCCCGGCCACGGATACTCCATCATTCGATTCACGGCAAACTCGCTGAACATGGATGGCTTCTTGCCATAATGCTCGCTGTATTTTTCCAGGAAATATTTCAGGAACACCGGGATCTCTTCGCGGCGTTCGCGCAGCGGCGGAATATGAATCGTCACCACGTTCAGGCGATAGAACAGGTCTTCGCGGAAAACGCCTTCTTCCACGGCCCGCTCCAGAGGCTTGTTGGTCGCGGCCAGGACCCGCACGTCCACCTGCACATCGCGCTTGCCGCCGAGGCGTGAAAATTCATGGTCCTGCAGCACGTGCAGCAGCTTGGCCTGGAGCGCAGGATGCATCTCGCTTATTTCGTCCAGAAAAATAGTGCCGCCGTTGGCCTGCTCGAACTTGCCCAGCTTTTGTCGATTGGCGCCGGTGAATGCGCCGGCTTCATAACCGAAGAGCTCGCTTTCCAGCAGCTCATGCGGAATAGCGGCGCAGTTCACTTTTACAAACGGTTTTTCGCAGCGCGATGATTCCGAATACACCATGCGCGCCACCACTTCTTTGCCGGTACCGCTTTCACCCCGGATGAGCACCGTGGCCGTGGTGTCCGCCACCTGCTCGATGGTCATTTTTACTTCCATCATTTTTGGGCTGGTGCCAAAGAGCATGGTGAAATCGCTCTGGCGGCGCACCTGCTCGCGCAATTGGGTGACTTCAGTAAAAAGACGCTGGTTGTCCAGAACTTTGCCGATGCGCACATCGAGTTCTTTGGGATCGACGGGCTTGGTAATGTAGTCGTCCGCGCCAAGCTTTGACGCCTTAAAAATCAATTCCGGGTCCTTAATGGAAGAAAGAACCATGATGGAAACCGTGGGCTTGATCTGCTTCAGGCGCTGCAACGTGTCATTGCCGGCTTCACCGTCCATTGAAGTCTCGACCAAAACCAGGACTGGATCGAAGGAACGGAAGATCCGCAGGGCTTCCTGCTCGCTGGAGGCGACAGTAACTTCAAAGTTCCGGCGGGACAAATGTGCCGCCAGGTACTTTGCCATGGCTACGTCATCGTCCACGATCAGCACACGGGTCTTGGGGTTCATTCATGCTCCCAGCGGCAGAACAGCCCGCCTTCTAAATGGAAAAGTCAATCCGGCTAAGAACTGGAACGGAAGTACCCACCGGGGGCGACTGCCCCTCAGATATTGTACTCCGATTCCATTTTCAGGCATTGAGATGCCTAAGTGAGACTTTTATAGACAATTTTTGACGGAAAAGGGTTGAAAGCCGGAGATCTCAACCCTTTTGATGCCTTAACCTTGGAGGTGGGAACGCTAGGAGGAGCGCTTGCCTGTAATGAAGTGGTAAGGCGGCCACGGGCCGCTCATCACAACTTCAATCCCGGGTAGATGCCGGGTCGCCATCTGGTAGCGATTCTGGTATTTCTCAACTTTTTTGTGATCAATAAGGTGGGCAATATCGATGAGCATTCCGCCGGAATCAACTTTGCGGCAGCAGACGTCCTGGTCAATCGGGGAGAAAATCTTGTGGACCTGGACGGAAAGCGCGCGCGCTTTAGTTTGTCGCTCCCGTTGCCGAACGGCCTTTTCCCGCAGGCGGCTCAAATATTCACTTCCAACTGTGGCCGGCAGTTCGATCTCTTCCATGGCTTCACGCAGTGAACCGTCTTTAATCAACAGTTTCAAATGCATTTCCGCCTTGCCCTTCAGCTTGGTAACGCTTTCCATGAAGCCCTTGCGATTGAGGCGGACTGCGCGCCGCAGTGCGTCATCAGTATCAAAGACCGTGCCAAAACGGAACGGCAGAACTGTTGTGCGCTTGAAGCATTCGCTGACCACATGCGCATGTTGGAGGAGGGCCTTTTGGCCAAGATCGCCGGTGGGAATGTACTCGCTTACCAGGACGGAAAAATCGCCGCTGGGGTACGCGAATATCTGGGCGTCTGCTATACCTTTGAGACCTTCTACGGGAACGGGACGACGAGCGCGAATACCACCTTGCACAGCTTGTTGCTCAACGATGCAGTACGCGTACCATGCCATGAGGGAGCTTCTCCTGTCGGAAAAACGTTTAGTGGGCCGGCGTGATTGTTTAAAAAATCGGGCGAAGTTTACTGCGAAGAGCTTCTATTTTAGCGCCAGCAGGTTTTCTGGTCGCCTAGAGATATCCTAAGCTGAGTCTGGAAGAAATGCAACAGAGACTGTGCATGAAAACTGAGGAAATCGTGAGTTGCCGCTCCCCGTTGGTAAACCTTAAGCAGCGGAAGCTTTACCCATAGACGGAATCAGGACATGAACCTGTTTGTTTTCTTCGATTTGATTAGCGTTTTTTAAAACTGCGGCAATGCGGGTGATCTCAGCTTCCGCCAGCGCCAGGTAACGCAGCGTTTCCGGATCATCACTTCGAACAGACGCAAGGTACAGAGCGTTGCGGATGGCGGCCAGCGGACTATGAATTTCATGCTTCAATTCCTGGATCAGGCCTTTTTTAGTGAGTGCCATGTTCGACCCCTCCTACCAAACCATTGACAATGCAAGCAGACGGCCAAGGCCGAAGCGAAAACCCGGCATGAACTAAATGGGCGATTTTGAGCAATCTACCTCAATAAAGGTGTATCGGCATACCGTTGCTAGGTCCATTAGTTCCACCCCGGAATAGTGTATACGCGCCTTCAGCCCCTGGCCTACCCTGTACATTTGGCCAGTACCGGGTAAAAAAAACAGAGCACTTCGGTAAGTTTCCCTATAGCGCCGCGTGGCATCTCACAAGAGGCTGAAAAGAGCCCTTAGGCCGCGCCATGAGCTCCCCAAGGAAAATGTTCCCGATGCCGTCCCCCGAACCCGCTGACCTTGACTCGTCTCCCCCGGAGCGATTTGTGGTCGAGGTGTTCTCAGAGCTGCGTCCGGAAACCATTCAGAAGCGGTGGGAGGACGTGAATGTCATCCTGCGCATGAGCATGCTCACCGGGTTGCAGATGCAACTTGAAGCCACCATCAACCTGCTCTGCGATATGACTGCCGATATGGCCGCGTTTGACAAGGCCATGGTCTATTTCTGGGACGAAGGGCGCGAACTGATGGAGTTGCGGATTGCGCGCAATGTGGAAAAACAGATCGGCCAGGAAATTACCACCGGAAACATCCTGAATTTCTGGGCGATTAAATATGGGCGTCCTCTATTGGTGGAGCAAGGCCACAACGCCCAGTCCGACGCGCTGATGCAGGTGCTCGGCGCGACTTGCGCGTTGGTTGTGCCCTTGTTTGTCAGCAATCGCGTAATGGGATCGTTGCAGCTCTTTCGCGCTGGGGCCGAGAGACCTTTTACCAAAGAAGACGCGCAGCTTTTGTGGATCCTTTCTCTCGTCGCGGAAAATCTTCTTACCCGCGAGTACGCCAATGAAGGCCTTCTGCGCTTTGCTTTTACTGACTACCTTACAGGCCTGCGCACGCGCGGATATTTTGAGCAACAACTGGAACTGGAGTTCAAGCGCGCTGAACGCAAGCAGCAAAAGTTTGCGCTGTTGATGATCGATATTGACCACTTCAAGGTGCTGAATGATACCTTTGGCCATCACGTAGGCGACCAGCTCTTGCGCGACGTGACCTCAATCCTGATGAAAGACATGCGTGAAGTGGATACGGTGGCCCGTTATGGCGGTGAAGAGTTTGTGATCATCCTGCCGGAAACCACGGAGACCGGGGCCGTATTTGTGGCCCAGCGCCTGCGGCGCGCCGTGGACCAGGCCAAATTTTTTGCCGGCTCTCCGCACTCTGTCCAGCATCTTACAATCAGCATTGGCGTGGCGGTTTATGATACTGACGCGCAGTTCAAGCGCGACCTGATTGAGTTTGCCGACGCCGCGCTTTATGCCGCCAAGCATGCGGGCCGCAATCGCGTGATGCGTTATTCCGAGCTGAGCAAGCAAGGACGCGAAGTTTCATAATGAGTTCAAGTTTTTCTACCGCGCAACAGCGCGGACAATCCGACGCCACCAGCACCCTGCCGCGCTTCACCAAGGCCAAAGTCTGGCGCGTGATCCATGCCTGCGAATATGCCCGCGACGTTCTGCCTATTGTTGAAGGACAAGTCGCCGTCGGCATGCGGCCGTTTATCGTTACGCCGCAGGGAGCGGGAACAGCAGAGCTGTATCTTTCCGGCGGCAACCAGGACCAGCCGCGTTCACTCTCACTTCTACGTTCCTGGCAGGATGTCCGCAACTGGCGCAAGTCGCTGCTTGATTGCGCTCCTGAAACGACATCTGACCTGGTGCACGCGCATTGCTTCGCCGCGGGCATGGCCGCCGTAAGAAGCTGCAGCTGCGTGGTCTATGACCTGGGCGCGTGCATTGAAGAGATGGCCATCTCCGCCGGCCTGTGTGAATCCGGCAGCTGGATGGGACGGTCTTTCCGCGTGGCGGAACAGTTCATTCTTTCGCGCGCCGCCGCGGTGATCGTACATTCGCTCGGACTGAAAGAAGCTGCGCTGGAACGGGGCGCTCCGCCTGACGCTGTTTTTCTTGTTCCTGATCCCATCAGCGAAGACAACGAGCCTCCTGCGCTTTCACAGGATTTTGACTTTCTTACCCGGCGCTTCGGCTTTGCACCTGACTCCGTCTCATTCTTTGTTCCGCTATTCGCTCACGATGCACAAGAGCAGCTTTCGCCTGCCGCGGTTTCCGTGCTGGAAGGTTTTGCTCTGGCGTGTAATGAACTGCCGCAATTCAACCTGCTGCTGGAAGCGCCGGAAAGCGCGCGCCGTGCCATCAATGAGCATGCATCACGCCTGGGGATCTCGCAGCACATAGCGCTAGTCCACCAGCTTGACGTGCCTGCAACCATGCAAAGCGCGCACATTGTAGTCGCTATGGGAGAACTTCCCGCCGATCCCGTTACCGCCCGCGAGCCGAATGAAACTTGCATGAAAAGCCTGTGGCAAGGCAAGACTCTTCTTGCCGCCGACGTTCCACGCAATCGCGACGCCAGCCCTGAAGGCCGCGGCTGCCTCTGGTTTGAGTCCGACAATGCGCGCGATCTTGGCTATCGCATGGCCTTCGTGGGACGCAACCAGGAATTTCGCGCCGCTCTGGGCGCCGCTGGCCGCATGTTCATGTATGAAACGCGCAACTCATCGGCCATCGGCCAGAAATACGACGAGGCTTATCGCTTCGCCGCCAGCCGCAGGAAATCCAATGGCGTTGGCCCGAACATGATTCGTTTGGAAACAGCGGAAAACTGGGGATAGTCCGGGGACACCTTCTTCCCGGTTCTCTTGTCTGCAGTTGTTCTTTGCTACAACTCTCATTTATTCTGCCAAGCAGTAGTGAATTTCTGTATGTCCGTGTCCAATGAAATGGCTCAAACGCTGGAAGACCCAGACCCTGCTGCTTCTGGCAGTAATCGGGCCGGGGTTTATTACCGCAAACGTTGACAATGATGCCGGCGGCATCTACACCTACTCGTTCGCCGGCGCGCAGTTTGGCTATTCCCTTCTCTGGACCATCATTCCCATGACTCTTGCGCTGATCGTGATTCAGGAGATGTCAGCCCGCATGGGCGCATGCACGGGCAAGGGCCTGAGCGACCTGATTCGTGAAGAATACGGCCTGCGCATCACCTTTGTGATGCTGGTTTTTCTGGTGGCGACGAACTTTACCAACGTAATGGCGGAATTTGCCGGCGTGGCCAGTTCCATGGAACTGTTTCAAGTCTCCAAGTTCATCAGCGTGCCCATTGCCGCGGCCATCGTGTGGCTGATTGTGGTGAAGGGGAACTACAAGAGCGTGGAGAAAGTCTTTCTCACCGCGTCTTTTTTCTATATCGCATACATCATTGCCGGAGTGCTTTCGCGGCCCAACTGGCCCGCCGCCGCGGTAAGCACCGTCCACCCGCCCACCGGAGCCGCACTGTTCCATGTTCCCGGTTATGTGTACATGGTCACCGGAATCATTGGAGCCACTATCGCGCCATGGATGCAGTTTTACCTGCAAGCATCGGTGGTGGAGAAGGGCGTTACCATGCGCGAATACAACAAGACCAGGATCGACGTGCTGGTGGGCTCGATCTTTGCTCCGGTGGTGGCAGCCTTCATCATTCTGGCCTGCGCGGCAACGCTGTATAAGTCCGGGCACCGCGTTATTAGTGATGCGGCTGACGCGGCCCTGGCTCTTGGCCCGCTGGCGGGCAGGTGGGCACAAATCCTTTTTGGCGCAGGATTGTTCAATGCCTCGCTGTTTGCGGCATCCATTCTGCCGCTCTCCACTGCCTATACCGTGTGTGAAGGCCTGGGACTTGAATCCGGGCTGGACAAAAAGTTCAGCGAGGCCTCTGTTTTTTATTGGCTATACACGGTACTGGTGGGCGCAGGCGCGGCTGTGATCCTGCTCCCGCGTTTCCCGCTGCTCAAAATGCTGGTGCTCTCGCAGGTTTTGAACGGCGTGCTGCTTCCCTTTGTGCTGATCTTCATGCTGCTTCTGATTAACAAGACCAGCCTGATGGGCAACTACATAAACTCCAGGTTCTTCAACTGGGTGGCATGGGCCACGGCCAGCGTTATGATCGTGCTCAGCGTGCTCCTGGTATTCCAGTAACAGGCAGGCGTCGCAGCGTGCGTTTGGCTTTGCGCAAGTTCCGTTTCAACAATCGCAAAAACTCTAGTGGACCATGAAGCTGAAAATATTCAAACGAGACCTCAGCCTGCCCCGCCGGGTCGCCGGATTCGGCGTCCTGAAGTACAGGCTGATCGCCTTTCTCGCTGTTTTTGGCCCCGGCTTCATCACCGCCAATGTCGATAACGACCCCGGCGGCATCCTCACTTACTCCCAAGCTGGAGCCAAGTACGGCTACGCCCTTTTGTGGACGCTCATCCCTACGACGATTGCGCTGATTGTGGTGCAGGAAATGGCGGCGCGCATGGGAGCCGTGACGGGCAAGGGCCTGGCCGATCTCATCCGCGAAGAGTTTGGGCTACGCGCTACTTTTTTCGTCATGGTGGTTCTGGGCGTAGCGGATTTTGGCAACATCATGGCGGAGTTTGCCGGACTGGCTTCCGGCATGGGAATTTTTGGCGTCAGCAAATATCTGGTTGTGCCGGTGGGAGCGGCAATCGTGTGGTTTGTGGTGGTCCGCGGATCGTATAAGCCGGTGG